>NZ_JALAAI010000185.1:0-5195 GCF_052785085.1 Candidatus Electrothrix sp. | reverse complement strand
TTCCTTAAAAACATTATCGAATTTACAAAGAGAAATCATACAACGGCTCAATTTGGATCCATTTGTTTATCATGGGCTTGAGAATTAAAAATACTATAATCTCAAATGAGCGAATGGGGAGATATATGGTCGAAACATTGGACGCTGAGTCAAGCTAAGACCTATTACAATGATGGCACCGGAGAATACACCACAAATGACACAGCAGCCTGTGGTTCTGTAAAAGTCAACGATTTTATTATACAACCTGAGTTATCCTCGGAAGGAGGCCTGAATACTATAGGAGTTTTTGCTCATGAATACGGACATGTCCTTGGCCTTCCCGATCTATATGACACAGATGATCCCAGGGACTCCAACATAGCATCTAAGGGTGTCGGCGACTGGTGCCTGATGGGGAGTGGGAGTTGGAACAAATCCGTAAGAGAGGGCAGCAGGGACGGGGACAGTCCGGCTCATTTTTCAGCATGGTGCAAGTACAAACTTGGCTGGGTAAAACCAACCGTTGTCACTGGTACTCTTGTCAATGAATCGATCAATGCCGCAAGCCGTCAGGCTGATGTCTACCAGTTTCTACCGGGATCGCCTAGTACCGGTGGTGAATATTTTCTTATAGAAAACAGGCTGCAAGATGGTTTTGATATAGGGCTTCCCGGATCAGGTCTGGCAATCTGGCATATTGATGAAGCAAAAGAAGACAATACGCAGGAATGCGAAACTGCTACAGGTTGCCCTGTTAAGCATTATAAAGTTGCCTTGGAACAGGCGGATGGTCAGTTCGACCTGGAAAAAAATGTAAACGAAGGCTATTTTACTGACCTGTATGGTTTAACGAGAGAATTCAAAGCGTCATCTGTTCCCAACAGCCTTCTTTACAGTGGAAGAAATTATCAGTTGAGCGTGACAGATATCAGTGTAATTGGCGAGGTTATGACGGCAACGCTTGAGTCAAAAAATAATAGCTTCTGGAACCTTATGCTTCCCGCAATTCTTGGTAGTGCATCTGATGAAACCGTTCCAACCGTCACCTCCCCTGCAACAGGCAGAGTCTGGATGGATCGCAATCTCGGTGCTTCACGAGTAGCCACCAGTATGACGGATACAGAAGCTTATGGCAGTCTCTATCAATGGGGCAGGCTCACAGACGGGCATGAAAAACGAAACAGCTCCACAACAACAACGCTGAGTTCTACGGATGATCCGGGACATGGAAATTTCATCGTAAACACTTCCGAACCCTACGACTGGAGAACTTCACCAAACAACAACCTTTGGCAGGGGAAAAGCGGAATCAATAATCCCTGCCCATCCGGTTTTAGACTGCCGACAGAAAGCGAGCTTCAAGCAGAGGTTGATAGCTGGAGTTCCAAAGATGCCGCCGGTGCATTTGGCTCTGTTTTGAAAATGCCTGCGGCAGATTACCGCAACTTTGAAAGCGGCACCCTTGTCTACGAAGCTATCAGCGGAGTCTATTGGACCAGTACAATTGATGAGAGCCAAACTGATGGGCACAACATTCCCGGCTTATTTTTTAATAATAGTGGTTATGCTGACATGAGTAGTTTCGGTCATGTACTTGGTGGAAGTGTTCGCTGTATTCAGGATTAGGGAACTTTTCAAAAATAAGTTCTCATTTTTACGTATATGTTGTAGGGGCAGGCCCCTGTGCCTTCCCGACAGGCAAGGGAGACACAGGCATTGCCCCTGAATGAATACTAAAGGGAGTTTAGCAGGATGCGCAAGCGCACCGTTGGATTCGGCTCAAAGATTCTGGATACGAAGATAGCTGCTCATCGATTAACCAACAACGCATTGCTCGAATTGTCTGATTTCGTTCTACTCAACCAGACCTACGCAACTATATCCTTCACGTATCCAGATGATTAAGTTGATGGAGCCAAAAGCAGCCCCGATTAATAAGGGAGAGACCCCTAATTACCCCTGAAACACACCTTGTTTTTATAAACAGCTATGGCATACAGTAAATTCACCTTAAAAGACACTAAGGAAAAGCTTGGTATTAAGGTAGTTGAGAATGAAAATTTATTCTCAAATGAGGACATCGAACCCGCCCCGATAAGCGATTACCTGAAAACAACACTGTCTGAGTTTGCCCCGCTGGCCCTGTCCATTAACACTGAAAAGTCCAGATCCGAGTGGATTATTGCTCCGATCATGGCCGAGCTGCGAAGAGAGCTGAAGAATACCATCAGTTTGTTTTCAGGCTCCACCTTTACAGTGGATGAAGAAAAAGAACTGGATGGAAAATGTGATTATATTATCAGCCTGAATCCAGAACAATTTTACATTACAGCCCCGGTCATAACGATTGTTGAAGCAAAAAAAGAAAATATCGTTCAGGGACTCGGTCAATGTATAGCAACAATGTATGCCGCAGATATTTATAATAAACAGGAGGGTACGACGATCCCCTGTATATATGGCTGCGTTACCACAGGAACCACTTGGAAGTTCGTGAAGCTCTCTGGCAATACAGCCTATATTGATCTTGATGAGTACTACCTGAAAGAGATTGAGTCATTAATGGGTATCCTGATAACAATCGTTCGCTCGGAACAGGATGCAGTGAAAAGCTAATAGAAAAATACTGACTGTTATGGAATTAGGGGATGCCGCCGGTGCATTTGATTCTGTTCTGAAACTGCCTGCAGCGGGCTATCGTAACTTTGAAAGTGGCTCTCTTGTCTACGAAGCTATTACCGGAGTCTACTGGACCAGCACAATTGATGAGAGCCAAACCGATGTCCACAATATTCCCAGCTTATTTTTTAATAATAGTGGTTATGCTGGTATGAGCAATCTCGGTCGAGTGCTGGGAGGAAGCGTTCGCTGCATTCAGGATTAGGGAATTTTTCAAAAAATAAGTTCTCAGTTTTACGTATATGTTGTAGGGGCAGGCCCCTGTGCCTTCCCGACAGGCAAGGGAGAACAAAGGCTTTGCCCCTGAATGAATACTAAAGGGCATTTAGCAGGATACGCAAGCGCACTGTTGGATTAGTCACAAATATTATGGACATGAAGATAACTGCTCATTAAAAAAAGATGGATATATGAAAACAGCGGAAATACGATTTGACGTGCAGGAAGATATTCTGAACGCTTTAAATCAGAACATAGCCGAATTTACCATGCAGCTGCGTTTGTACACTGCATTGCAGCTGTTCAAAAAGCATAAACTGTCCTTCGGGAAAGCTGCCGAGCTTGCGGGTGTTGCACGGGATGAGTTCTTAATTGAGCTGGATAAAAATGAAATTGATTTCATCGCCTACGAACCGTCCGAATTAGAAAAGGAACTGGACAGATTCTGACATGATAATAGTTTCCGATTCCTCTCCTCTTATTTCACTGGCAATTCTGAGAAAACTTGACCTGCTTGAGCAGTTTTTTGACGAAATATGGATTCCGAGGGCGGTTTATCATGAACTCACCAAGAAAGGCAAGCCGTATTTCGATGATCTTAAACAGTTTTCTATAAATCGGGTCAAAGATGTCCAGAACGAACTGGCCGTAAGCCTACTGCTGAAAGAACTTGATATCGGCGAAGCAGAAGCAATTGTTCTGGCTCTTGAAAATAACATTACTGATCTTTTGATTGATGAATACAGGGGAAGGAGACTTGCCGCCGCACATGGACTTTCTGTCATCGGGACTGTCGGTATCCTGCTTCAGGCGAAAAAGAAAAAACTTATCAAAGAAGTAAAGCCGGAACTGGAGAAACTTATACGTAATCATCGAAGAATATCTGAAAAACTCTACAGAAAAGCACTTGAACTGTCTGAAGAAAATTAATTCCTGACGATGCCGATTACATTGTACCTTTCTCTTTCCCTGATATCTCCTGATGATTAACGAACCGAACACCCTGTTCGATAATTACAATCTGGAGGGAATATCCGTGTCTTACACAATGAAAGATTTTCAAAGAGATTATGTCAAAAATTATCTGGGGATGCTTTCGCCCGATGAAGTTCTGGACAGGCCTTCACCGGATGACCGTCTCAAGGGACTTTCGCCGGAAGAAATTAAACTGTATCTGAAAAATCTTGGCGAAAATATAGAAAAATAACGACGTAAAAGCCTATAAGCAACAGATGACAGACCCCGATTAGGAATCAGCGGAAAGTTGCCACTGAAACATTCACCGACTGAAGCGGCATGCCCCGTACTTCCTTTGCAATGAACGGCCAGCAACTCAATAAGATTGCTCCTCTTGACTGAGAAGGAGGTTTTCATGTGGGATATAAATGACGTCAAAAAGATAGCGTATCAGAATGATTACATATAATTATCTTATGACAGTTACGTTTTTAAAGGAGCAGAATGATATGGACAATTACGGACTGAAATTTTCATCGAAAAAACTCGCTGACAGGTTGCGCAACGCATTAGAAAAATACCAGCGGCAGACTGATAAAGCCGAGTTACGTACCGCCTATGAAAACTATCGTGCCCAGAAGCATGAAGTACAACCTAAAACCGTTCTTTCTGAACGCATTATCAATGCATTCAGTTCATTCAACATTGCGCCTTCAGGCTCGAAAAAACGTTATCTTGCAGTCCTGCCGACCCATTCGGATGTTGAGGCTCTTCAGTCGGACTGGAATGCGGTGGGCGAAGATTTGACACTTGTGCTGGCCGGTCAAATTCTTAACAGGAATAGAGGCGATGAGCGGAAATAATCAGGATCAGGAAATTTCACGGGATAAAGAACATTCGGAACTGCAAGAGGTTCTGAAAGAAATTCCGGATAAGATACTTGTAGGAGAACTTGAAAACAGGATTCACCAGGAAGCAGGGCTGGTGCAAGCAGCCTCACAGACTATGTTTTCCGGCCCGATACCGCCTCCCGCCATGTTGAGAGAATACGACGCCGTGCAGGAAGGCTTTGCTGATCGGATCATTTCCATGACAGAGGTGCAGCAGACTCATCGTCATGAACTTGAAACAAAATCTGTTGATGCCGCTATTGCTATGGAGAAACGAGGACAGAATTATGGTAACCGTTCACCCGCCTCATTCCACACAAAAAAAGATTGGACAAAAAAAGCAGCAATTCAGAGCCTAAACTTTTTTCAATATGAGAATAGCGCAATGAGAAATTTTGGGCGCAACTATCCCGCCTCTTCAATTTAGACATGTTTGAAAAGTTAGGTTACCCTCTGGTTGTTTGTTTT
>NZ_JALAAI010000184.1:0-5287 GCF_052785085.1 Candidatus Electrothrix sp. | reverse complement strand
CCGCATCCTATGATGACGGTGAAACAATGAGTTATGCAGCAGTGGAGATCTTTGCTCCCAATGCTGAACTTCCCTTCCAATCCGGTCGCACTGACCGCAACGGCTATTTCTGTTTCCGCCCGGACACTGTAGGGCGTTGGAAAATTACGATCAAAGACGCTGAAGAGCATTTTGTTCGCTTAGGCGTCAAGGTCAGCAAAGAGATGCTGCATCAGGAAGAACACTGACATGTCAATGTCAACATAACCGTCAATCTATAAGCACAAAAGAGAATGAAGAAGAACAAGAAGATCCCCTGGATTATCCCAACCCTGATCCTGACTGCATCAGTCAGTCACGCCAGTGAACCGAGTAAGGTACTGACCATGCAGGAGGTGGTTGTTACCGGTGAACACGAGCGTGTCTCCTCTGTACCGCCTTCAACAACCGTTATTGAGTCAGAAGAACTGGAGGAAGTACATCTGGATAAAGCCCTGTATCTCATGCAAAAGGTTCCAGGCGTGGTGATACAGGATTATGGCCAGGGGGCAGTAGCCAGTCAGTTTGCCATGCGGGGGCTCCGACTGGGGCATAACACAGGGGTTGCTATCTTTGTCGATGGTGTGCCTATCAATGAATCCACCTCCCACGGAGATGGCTACGGGGATTTCAACACCCTTATCCCGGAAGATATTGAGTACATCGAAGTGATCAAAGGGCCGTCTTCTGCTCTGTACGGACAATTTGCACGGGCTGGTGTGGTCAACATCATCACCAAACGATCAGGAGATTTTGGCTCCTATAAACTGGGGGCTGGTGATTTTGGCAGACAGCGCTTTTCCGCCTCAGCCGGTCGCACTGACGGCAAACTTTCTTCAGTGTTCGGGGCAGAGATTTCACGAAGCGAAGGGGCCACTGATCACTCTGCCTGGACCCTTGCCAATGCCAGCGGCAAGCTGACCTATGATCTCAACGAAAAAATGAAAGCAGGTCTTACCCTGAATCTGCACTCCACCTCCTGGGACCATCCAGAATACCTGAGCAGAGAGCAGTGGGATGCCGGAGACTACTGGAGCGCAAAAGAATTAGGCAGTGGTGAACGTTACCGCTACGGCGGCAGCACCAATATGAGCTGGGAAACCTCGGACAACGCCACCCTCAACCTGATGCTGTACGGCTACACCATGAACCTGACCCGATACCGGGACAGAGATACCACAGTGGGTGAAGAGTACCATGATCGGGATATGTACGGTGGAAGTCTCAGTCACCTGTTCGACTATGATGCCTGGGGAATACCCAGCACCCTGACCACCGGTATCGACAGTCAGATAGAACTGACCCATACCATCAATGCCAATAACCCGAGCAGAATTCCTTCTGCCCGAGAAGAAATCACCGTGGATGGTGACTCCGCAATCACCACCTTTTCCGCCTATCTGCAAAATCAATTCTTTCTCTCCGACTGGACCATTACCTTGGGCGGACGCTTTGATTCTGTTGGCGGAGACTTGGATGATAATCTGACCGGCACCGGCTCAGACATGGAAACCTTCAGTATCTTCAGTCCCAAGGCAGCTGTTGAGTATTCACCGCTTGATGGCTACACCTTCTTCACAACCTACGGAGAGGGATTCAAGCTGCCCAACGGCTTTGACAAGTTCATGTATCCTGACTTGCAGGAAGAAACCTACCGCCAGTACGAACTGGGGGTACAATTTTCAGGCATTGAAGGCCTTGCGGGCACCCTAACTGGTTTTATTCTGGAGACAGAAGACGAAATCGTTGCCTTTGACGCAGAGGGCACCAAGGAAAACCAGGGAGAAACACGACGCACTGGTGTGGAGCTTGATGTTGATTACACCCTTGTTGACCACCTCACCGTGTACGGGAATATCTCCTACACCAAAGGGGAATATGTCGATTACGTCAAAAACGGTGTTGATTATTCAGATACGGATATTTCCCTTGTCCCGGAATGGCTGTACAGTTTCGGCCTTGAATGGCAACCGCCCCAAGGCTTATTTGCCGGGTTTGATTATCGTTATGTCGGAGAGGGGCTATTGGATGATTATTCCAACGATTACGTAGGGGAACGAAAAAACACCCTTGATTATTGGGTTGCGGATGCAAAAGTCGGCTACAGGCATAACGATTACTCCCTGACCTTTGAGGTAAAAAATGCCTTTGACGAAAGATATCCCAGCACCGAAGCTGCAACTTGGCTCCGGACAGCGAATCCAAGGGGATATTTTTTGAATTTTGCGATCAATTACTGAGTACCCGGCAATCCAAGGAAGGGTTCTTGGGTTCTTAAAAAGCCATCTCCCTGTTCCCGACTGCACAGTTCAGGCGGTCGGGAGCATTTTTTCATAACAGGAGCTGTTAATTACGGAGAAATTTATGAAACATACCGACAAACAGAAAAAAAACAGCAGGAAATATGCTCTGCTGGCTGCCTCCGCCGTGCTTCCCCTGATCCCGGTCATCTCTGGAGCAGAAGAAATGATAGCAGAGGAAAAACAGAAAGGTGCAGCAGCCTCGACCGTACTTGACGAAGTGGTTGTACGGGGCGAAGCGGTCAACACCAACTTGCAGAGTACCTCGGCTACGATTCTGGACAATGAGGAGATCACCAACCGTGTCTACATTACCCCCTTGGATATGGTGGAACAGACATCAGGTGTCTCTATTGTGCAATATAAACAGGGAGGAACTGCGGCCAATTTCATCATGCGCGGTTTTTCCGGCAACTCGCACGGCCCCAACACGGCGATTTATGTGGACGGTATCCTGTTGAACGAGGGGGATGGCTATGCAGACACAAATACCATCAATCCTGAAGAGGTGGAACGGGCAGAACTCATCAAGGGGCCAGCCTCGGCACTCTACGGCAACTATGCTTCTGCGGGAACCTTGTCCTATTACACCAAAAAGCGTGTTGATAACCAGCGGGTGAAATTGCATTACGGGGCCCATAATACCTATGAAACCAACTATGTCGGCGGGTTTTCCACAGATGAAACCGATTATGTTTTTTCCCTGCAGAATTACCATACGGACGGGTACCAGGATAATTCCGACTGGGACAAACTGAACGGTGCCACCAGAATAAGCCATAGGCTGACCGACGCACTGCGAGCCAGAATCAGTCTGCGTGCCTTCAACTCAGATTGGGATGCTCCGGGCTACCTGACCCAGGAAAAATTTGATGCAGACCCCACTCAGGCCGTGAGCGAGGTTAACGGCGGCAGCAAAGACCGACTGGAGGGCAGACTGGACTTTGACTATACCCTGAACAATACCTCCAAGGCATTATTCTATCTCTGGAACTCGGACCAGAACTTCAAACGCTGGTATGCAAATGATCCGGAAGGACTTGATGCAGATACCGTTGTCGGCAATCTCCGGGACTTTGACCGTGCTGTTTACGGGCTGGGGGGAAGTTATAATTTCATCGGTGATGTCTTTGACCGGGAGCTGCGGCTGACCGCCGGTGCCGATTACATGGTTGAGGATGACACCCGAAAGCGCTGGCGATTACTGGCCGGAACCGGTCGGGAAAAAGGCGAGCAGTTTTGGAATTATACTATTGATATGCAGTCCCTGGGCGTCTTTTCCGAAGGAAGTATCCAGATCACGCCTTTCCTGCGCCTGTTCTTGGGAGCACGATTCGACTATTTTAACGGCGACCTTGCGGACTACCTTGACGAAGGCAAGGAATTTTCTATGGATACCCAGACCATCTTCTCCCCCAAGGCGGGTGGCGTACTCAACCTGCTAGACGATCATCTTGAGCTTTTCGCCAATTACAGCGAAGGCTTCGCTCTCATGCCCGGTTTCTCGGAAATGGCTGCTTTCAAACAGGAAAACTGGGATCCCCAGAAGAGGAAACAGATTGAAGCCGGAACCCGTATCAGGCCAAACGACTGGATCATGGCCGAGCTTATCGCCTATCAGCTGAAGACATCCGAAGATTTCATTGAGACAGTTGCCGGATCCGGTGAATTTGACAACGTGGGCAAAACCACCCGCAACGGGGTAGAGCTGGGGCTTGACCTCTACGGCTTTGATTATGGCTATCTGCACGCCGACTACAGCTATATTGATGCGGAGTTCGACGAATATCAGATTGACGGCCTGTCCTATTCCGGCAATACACTGACCAGAGTGCCGGCGCACATTGTGAATCTGGAACTCGGTTACAAGCCCTCTGAGGGCTTAGGCGGAAGATTGCGTTATCATTGGGAGGACGGATACTATATTGACAATCAAAATGAGCATGAGTCGGAGGATTGGGGGCGGCTGGACGCACAGGTCTCTTATCTTTTCGAGACAGAGAGGACATATCGGCTTTCTCTTGACATCATCAACCTTCTCGACGACAAGTATGCGGACTACACTTCCGCCACATCTTATTCGCCAGCTCTGCCGCTGTCAGTCTACCTGACCATGACTTTAGAATTCTGACGTTTCAGCAGTTTCAGCAGGAATATATACCGAAAAAGCACCCTGCTTTTCCGACTTTAATAATTAGATGTTTACTTTCAACTAACACTGTAAAGGAGAAAAAAAAATGCGTAAAAACTATGTAGCTCTTGCCTTTTGCATGGGGATGACATTCCTGATCAACAGCCAAGCCTTTGGTCATTACCCTTGGGTCAACGCAGACAGCTACTCTCTCCACACCGGAGCATCACCCAAGATCAATATCGGTTACGGGCATGGCTATCCTCTGGGCAGTTTTCTGCAGCAGGAGGATATGGAGAATATGACTCTGATTGGTCCTGCCAGTCAGGAAATCCCTCTGAAAGCGGCCAATGTCATTGAATATGAACCGGAAGAAGCACTGAGCGAACCGGGTATCTATACTGTTTCCGGGGAACGCAAACCTGCTTTTTACAGCAAAACCACAGAAGGATGGAAAAAACAAAACAAAGAGGGCCTGGAGAATGTGTTGCGATGCGTCCGCTCACACAAGAGCATGAAAGGGCTGCTTGCTGTGGAGGCTGAAGACGCTGCGATAGATAAAAAGGCACACGGTCATACTCTGGAGATTATCCCCCAGGATAATCCCGCCACCTTACATGCCGGGGATTATTTCCCAGTGCAGGTTCTCCTGCGAGGCAAGCCGTATAAGAGCAGAATATTTGCTACCTACATGGGATTCTCCACGGAAGGGGATGTCTTTGCCTATACTGCAAAGACTGACAGCGAAGGAATGGGGAAAATTCGGATTCTTCAGCCTGGCATCTGGCTGATTAAGGCTGAATATGAGGAACCCTACCCGGATCAACAGGTTTGTGAT
>NZ_JALAAI010000183.1:0-5310 GCF_052785085.1 Candidatus Electrothrix sp. | reverse complement strand
ATTGCTGTTCCTTGCTTATTTTCCGACCGTTTTTAAAAACCGGAACCGTGGACCATGCACTTTCCGCAGTACTCAACATTTTCCATCTCCCTTGGTTACCAATGACAAATCGTTTTTTATTACATTGATACCAGAAAAATCTCAAATGTTCATTTTTTTCTGGTGTAAAATTAAAAGATTAACCAGCTAGCAGAAAAAGGCTGTCAGGGGCCTGTCTATGCTTTCTACACGCCTTTCTGAAGATTCGCGACCGGGCGACAAAAGGCTTGAAAGAATGGTTTGAGCCAATCAAGTCAAAGGTATGGGACGCTTACCGCGCACCGACTAAGGCCGCATTCGCACAACGTTTACGGCGATTAAGTGAGTGGGCTGAAAAAGCAGTACCGGATTCACCGATGAAGCAGCATACGCTGGACTTATGCGCTAAACGTGAGCAGTTCAACAGGAGCTACGACTATGAACGTGCTCACCGAACAAGCAATATGGTTGACCGCCTGATGAAGTTTATTGTCAGAGTGTGCTTTGATGCGCAGTATTTTCATGGTACTGACGATTCCGCTGAACAGCATGTTCGGGCAATGGCCTTGCTATGGAATTTCTGTCCATCATCGCCAGCAACGATTAAAAGGCATCAAGGGAAAACTTGCCCTGCTGAACGTCTGAATGGCAAGCGATATGCTGACAATTGGCTGGAAAATTTGTTGGTATCAGCCACTATGAATGGCGGGATAAGAAGGTATCAACAGAAAACGTTACAAACAGGAAGGTTGCGCGTCTGATTGTCCGACATGATTTTTGTTATTCCGAACAAAATTTGAGCATTATTATGCCCATGAGCCTGCTGCATTGCTCGTTGATGAGATAAAAATGACGGGGATTGGTTAAAAAACATAGCAAATGCGCATAACGCCGCATTTTTTATAGAATACTTGAGATTCGGACTGAATTTTCGATAATCCGGGAGATTATCAAATATGCTATGGATCTTGGCGACAAACATATCAAATGTTAATTTGTTGGTATCTGAAGGCATAAGCAGAAGGCTCCTATAATATTGATCATGCCTTTTAATAATACATATTCATCAAATAAAATAGCCTGTTGTCAAATTTAAAATTGCTGCTACAGCGGAAGAATCAGAGCCAGAACGACTCCGTTTGTTGAGCTGAAAGCAGAGTTTTGTAACATCCATCATCCGCAAGCTGCGGTCGAAAAAAGAGAAAGAGATGATTAAAAAAAGCGAGGTTACGGCAAAAGATCCCAAAGAAAAAAAATCTGAGGTTCAGGGTGAAAATATGGGTGAGTTTGATCTCACCTCATCGGAATGGTACCTGAACCGGGAATTGACCTGGCTGGAGTTTAATCGTCGGGTGTTGCATGAGGGCCTGGATGAGCGCACTCCGCTTTTGGAGCGAATCATGTTCCTTGCCATTGTGGGCGGTAATCTTGACGAATTTTTCATGAAGCGGATCGGCGGTCTTAAGCAGCAGGTCGGGGCTGGGGTGCGCAAGCTGACCGTGGACGGTCGCACTCCGGGCGAACAGATCGGCGAATGCCATGAAGTGGTGCGGAGCATCCTGGTAAAGAAAGAACAACTGGAGTCAAAATTACTCAAGAAGCTCTCTGAGCAGAGTATCAGAGTTGCAGAGTATCAGGAACTGAATAAAGAGCAGAAAAAAGAAGTTGATAGCTACTTTCAGGAAAATATTTATCCCCTCCTGACTCCGCAGGGCATGGACCCGGCTCACCCTTTTCCTTTTATCTCTAATCTGTCCATCAATCTGCTGGTGGTCACCAAATACAAGCATGATGATCATCCCTTTCTTAATCGTATTAAGGTGCCTACCGGCGTGGGCATTCCCCGTTTTATCCGTATTGGCAGAGAACATCTTTATATCCGTTTTGAAGACCTGATTGCTCATAATCTTACAGCAGTTTTCCCAGGCCTGGATGTTGAATCCTGCACCTTTTTCAGGGTGACCCGGAACGCCATTACTGAGCAGGACGGAGCAAAGGCCAATGATCTGCTGGATGTGATTGAGACAGCTCTGCGGGATCGTAAATTTGCTGAAATTGTCCGGTTGGAGGTGGATGCAAAAATGTCAGCCTCTCACCGGGGTATGCTGGCTGCTGAATTGGGCATTAACGAGGAAAAAGATGTATTTACCGTGGAAGGTATTATCGGAAAACGGGATCTTTTCGAGATAGCCTCTATTGAGATGCCAGAGCTGCATTATCCTTTGCATCAACCTCTTGACCATTTTCGCCTTTCCGGGGATTCGCGAAATATCTTTCATATTATCCGGGAACAGGGGGCCCTCCTGTTGCAACACCCGTATGAGTCCTTTGACAGTTCTGTACAACGTTTTCTCTGGGAGGCTAGTCGTGACCCCAAGGTGTTGGCCATTAAGATGACCTTATACCGGACCTCAGCTGACTCCCGCATTATTCCCTATCTTCTGGATGCAGCCCAGAACGGCAAGCAGGTGGCTGTGGTGGTTGAGCTTATGGCCCGTTTCGACGAATCTGCCAATATCCGCTGGGCTGAGAACCTGGAAGAGGCCGGAGTGCATGTTACTTATGGGGTGGTTGGTTTGAAAACCCATTCCAAGGTTATTTTTGTGGTACGCCGGGATTTTAATGGCCTGCGCCGGTATGCCCATATTGGTACAGGTAATTATCATGCAGGCACAGCCAGAATCTATTCTGATCTGGGGATACTGACCAGTGACCGGGAGATTGCTCAGGATCTTACTGAGTTGTTTAATTATCTCACCACAGGTTATGCGCCAGAGCGTAATTATCGTAAATTACTGCCTTCCCCCAGAGTATTAAAAAAGGCCCTGCTGGAAAAGATAGAACGGGAAATAGATCATCATAGCAATAAAACACCCGGAAGAATCCAGTTTAAGACCAATGCACTGGAGGATAAGGATATCACAGCAGCCCTGTACAGGGCTGCTATGGCCGGGGTGCAGGTGGATCTGCTTATTCGGGATACCTGTCGTCTTCGCCCTGGTATTCCCGGCTTATCAGACAATGTCCGGGTGGTTTCCATTGTTGGTCGCTTCCTGGAGCATAGCCGTATCTATTATTTTTACAATAAGGGCGAGGAAGAGTATTTTATCGGTTCTGCTGATATTATGAAGCGAAACCTGGAGGATCGGGTGGAAGTGATTACCCCGGTAGAGCCAGAGGAACTGCGTAAAGAGTTGCGGGAGATCCTTGATGTCCAGCTTGCTGATCAACGCAGTGCCTGGGAAATGCAGCCGGACGGAACCTACATCCAATGCACCAGCAAAAAAGAGGCAGCACAGGGCAGTCATGAGATGTTGATCCAGAAGGCGGAAAAACGTTTGTCCGATGCCCTGGCCCTTTTTCGTCTGGAACAGAAGCAGATGGTGAAACGGAAAAAGGGGCGGGGAAAGAAATAAGTTTTCGGGTACAGATGAAAAGCAGAACCGGTTGCCGAGACATGCATCACTCCAGGGCATCAGTTTCCTGCTGATGAATCCTGAGTGCCTGTAATATCTCGGTCAGCATAAAATCAATGAATTCTCCGCAGTCAGCTTGAGAGGTGCTGGTATTGATGGCCTCATAATAATCCTGCTGGTTGTCATGAATCATGGTTTCCACCGGCAATGATAGAAATGCCTCGTGAAGCTGACCGAGAATAAGCGATTGCCAGAATCGCCCCATTCGACCGTTGCCATCGGCAAAAGGATGAATAAACTCGAATTCATAATGAAATACACAGCTACGTATCAAAAGATGATCTTCGGCCTTATTCAGCCAATGGAACAGATCAGCAACCAGGCCAGGGACGCGATGGGCCGGTGGAGCGATGTGGACAAGTTGTGTGTCATTGTCAGCAAAAACACCGACTCCACTGCTCCTGAACTTACCTGGTTCCTCTATCAACGCTGACATCAACACTTCATGCGTCTTCAGAAGATCGTGTATGGAAAAGGGGTCCAGGCTCTCCATCAGATCATATGCGGCAATGGCATTTTTCACTTCCTGAATCTGCCGCAGAGGTGCAACGACCCGTTTTCCGTCAAGCAGATCCGAAACCTGGTTTTCACTCAGAGTATTGCCCTCAATAGCCAACGAAGAGTGAATTGTCTTGACCTTGTTGGCCCGGCGCAGCCGTAATGCGTCATGCTGTTCCAAGCGAATGGAGTAACGCTCAATCAGGCCGGAAATTTCAGCGATCATTGAGATAGCTTTTGCCGATACCGTGAAAGGCGGGACATACTCCTCGGGTGAATTATTCTTTTTTATTTTTCGATACATAGTTATCTGCAAATAAAAACTTCAGGGGGGCGGGATTGCTCCTGTGAGGACTCTGCTGTTCCGCATGTAAAATGGCATGAAAAGGGGAAAAAGGCAAGCGGTTTATCAAGGAGGCAGGTGGGGTCAAGAGGTGGGTAAAGAAGAAAACAGGGGTGAGAAGAAGCATTGGTCGAGTAATTCGCCTGAAAGACCGGGTTGCAGAATCCCACCGTAAGGATTATAGTACGATGCGGTTTCCGCATCAGTACAGGAGGTTCGCAAACCATCCTTGCATATCCGTAACCAGCTTTCGGACATACAAAACAACGAACCGGACGTTCCAGACGAGCTTGGGGATATAGCTACTCACTGTTATTGCACTGCGAGGAGTATAATTATGATAGAAGCTGATGAGCGTGAAGGAGCTGAAGGAGCTTCTGACGAAGAAAAACTTGATATAAAAGCAGAAAAAGACACTGAAGCACAGGAACGCATCCTCTACTATACCTATGGTGGTATGGCAATGGGCCTTGTTCCTTTTCCTTTGCTTGATTTGGCAGCATTAACTGCTCTGCAACTGAAAATGCTGCACAGGCTTTCTGGAATTTATGGAGTTGAGTTCAAAGCGAATTTGGGGCGCTCTGCGAGCACGAGTCTTGTTGGTGGACTGGCTCCTGTTGCCAGTGCTGCTCCTGTTGCAGCCAGTCTGTCCAAGTTTATTCCTGGGGTAGGCCATGTCCTGTCCTATGGAACCTTGGTGGCCTTAAACGGAGCCTCAACCTATGCTGTGGGGCAAGTGTTTGCCCGTCATTTTTCATCAGGCGGCACCTTTTTTACCTTTGATCCTGAAACAACGCGTGACTATTTTACTGAGCAGTATGAAAAGGGAAAAGGCGTTGTCAATTCAACAGGCCCCTGACAGCCTTTTTCTGCTAGCTGGTTAATCTTTTAATTTTACACCAGAAAAAAATGGACATTTGAGATTTTTCTGGTATTAATGTAATAAAAAACGATTTGTCATTGGTAACCAAGGGA
>NZ_JALAAI010000182.1:0-5358 GCF_052785085.1 Candidatus Electrothrix sp. | reverse complement strand
ATGGAGTAACCTTATGCTCTTCACCGGAAAAAAGATACGTTCTACATTCAAAAATGTCAAAGAGACACTTTCTCCATCAGTTAAGGTAACCGAAAAGGAGCATGAAGAGCTAGTTAATTTTAGGATATATGTAATTCGTAGCGGGAAAGAACGACAGCTTTATAATTGTAATGATTGTTATTGTTGTTTTTCAGAAACAAAACTGCATCCACGGAGCTTTCGCAAAACAATCCTGTTCCGCTACCGGCCCCGGAGATGATTACTGCTGTTTGCCCGAAAAATCGGGGCAGGATTTTGTCCGGGTCAGCGGACGCTGCATTTGCAGAATCCGGTGAGCTGGAGGCAGGACAAGCCGGAACCCCAAGTTGTTGTTACGGTTGCCCGGCGTGTTCCTGTTGCGATTCGCCGACCGCGCGTTCCTGGCGTTGTTGTTCCAGCTGCCCCCGCGAATCACGCGATTCGAGCCTTAGGACAAGACCCCATATCTCTGTATAACATGATTTCTGTAACTTTTCGAGGATGCGGGAAAGGTAAAAGAGAGCAGAGGCTGCATACGGCGGATCAATTCTTTTTCAGTCCATTTTCCTAAAAGATAATTCTGTTCATATCCTTGATATTTTTCTCTGAATCGTTTTTTACTTTGGGCTCCGAGCTTGATGACATGCGGATATACCCGAAAACCGAGAAAAGGAATGCCGTGTCCGCATCTGTTCAGCTGAAAGTTTTCTTTGGGCGTGAGTTTCAATTGTTCATCAAGGAAAGAACGAACATCAACAAGCTGTTGTTTCAGTATTTGCCGGTTTGAAGAAAAAAGAATGAAGTCGTCCATATAACGCAGGTAGTAGCGTACCCGCAACGTTTCTTTTACCCAATGATCAAAAAAACCGAGGTAGAAATTCGCCAGATGTTGCGAGATAAGGTTGCCGATGGGTAGTCCTTTACCCGGCTCGGTCTGATACGTCTCCAGCAGTTGCTTAAAGAGTTGAAGCAGTTTTTGATCTTTGAATTTTCTCTGCAGCAAATCAAGCATTACTCTCTGGTCAATCGAGTCGAAATAACGGCGAATATCAAGTTTCAGATACCAGCCGTTTCTTCGTGAAAAAAGACTTGCACGCTCCAGAGCGCGGATTGTTCCCTTGCCTTTTCGGCAGGCGTATGAATCGTGAATTGCATAACGCTCAAGAACAGGATCGCAGATATTCATGATTGCGTGGTGCAGGACTCGTTCAGGAAAAGAGGCGGCACAGATTCGGCGTGGCTTCGGATCCCGAACCTGAAAAAAACGGTAATGACCGACATCAGGGCATTGCTGGATCAGCTGACGGTGTAATGATCTGAGATTGTCGCCAAGATTTTTCCTGAACAAAATGACCTCATGTCGATCATGCTTGCCTTTGGCTGCTTTATAAAAAGCCAGTCGCAGATTGTCAGGTTCTGTAATGGATGTATACAGGTTACCCGCCCGTTTCATCAGTTCTCTCTGTATCTTCTTCTGCGGTTAACTCCCGCATGAGCTGAATAACGCTGTCTCCGTAGTTTGCCGCCCTGGATTCACCGACCCCTTCAATGGTTTGCAACTCTGCCTTTGAAGAGGCTTTTTCCGTGACAATGCGGGCAAGCTGCTCATTGGTAAACAGAGTGTACACCGGAACTCCGGCATCATTTGCCGCCTTTTTGCGCCATTCTCGCAGCGCAGCAAAGATTTTGAAATCTTCAGGAGACAAAACTTCCTTGTAATCCACCCGATTTTTTCCAGACCGACCGGATAATTTTTTACCGTCATCGGAATCACCCGACAGATATTCGACACAGAAATTCCAAAAAGAATTCTCCTTGTCAGCAACAAATTCACGATGAACTGTCAGCACACGATGAGAACGCAGAAAGCTGTTCAGCTCTTCTTCCGATTCCCGGCAGTTGCGAGTGGGAATAATGAAAAACTTACATTGAAGTGACATGGTGTTGTATAAAAAAAATTTGAACGCTCCGCGTAAGGACAGGCCCTTCCAGCCTGGACACCCTCCGTCCCTCCGGGTGTACCATGCTGCGCTGGCCTGCCCCTACGCTCCGCGACTAGCCCAGCTCACTGACCTGGAGGCAGGACAAGCCGGAACCCCAAGAGGTAGTAACGGTTGCCCGGCGAGTACCTGATGCGATCCGCCGACCGCGCGTTCCAGGCGACGCTGCTCCAGCCGCCCCCGCGAATCACGCGATTCGAGCCGGTTGCATCTCCCTGAGGATCGGTTACAGGATCGGCAGAATAAGCTGATGAGCCGTCCCACCAATCCTGACACCATTCCCAGACATTCCCGTGCATATCAAATAGGCCCCATTTGTTAGCCTGCTTGACAGCCACCGGTTTGGTGCCGGATTCGTAGGCTGCTATAGCCGAACTGTTTTTCATTTCATTATTGTACCAATACCATCCCATAGCATGAAGGTTGGTATTAAAACCGGAGCCGATTTCAGTGTTGCTGCTATCAAAAAAAACCGGGTTGGCATAGGCCGCAGTAGTGGTGGCACGGGCCGCATACTCCCACTGGGCTTCGGTGGGTAAACGATAGCCAGTGCAGGTATCGCTGATATCTACAGAGCTGCATTCCATATCATTGCCAGGTGTTGAACTGCACCCTGTCAGAGTGTAACATTCGCTGCGGCTTTCAGATACCGACAGAGCATTGGCGAAATGGGCCGCCTCGAACCAATTCACGGTCTCCACCGGATAGTTATCGCCCGGATTACTGTCGGAAGGATTGTTGTCGATCAGATCCTGCCATTGCTTCTGTGTCACCTCGGTGGTCTGCATGTAGAACGATTCGGTCAGAGTAACCTGATGTTGGGTTTCAGTTGAATCTCTTCCCGGTTCACCGTCAGGGCTGCCCATAGTGAACGTCCCTGACGGAATCAGATTGAAGGTCATGCCGATTGTGTTGGTATAGCTCTGCCCCATGGGGTGTTGCTCAAGGGTGCCGGTTGCTCCCTTGCCTGCTGCTTTGCTGGAAAAGGTTTTTCCCTTAACAACATCTGCCGCTGTTGCATTACCCACCGTGCCGCCCAGGGGAATGACGACTACCCGGTCTGCTGCAACAGCGTTACTGGCAAGCAGTAATGATGCACCTGCCAGAAAATGTAGCAGGCTGAATGATTTGTTTTTTCTCATAACTTCCTCCGTTTGTTGTGTTTTTTTTCTGTAAATTATTTCTGGTTTTCTGGTTCCAAAGCTCCGGCTTGGCAATCCCGGCGCAAGCAGTATCAACGGTATCGGTCGTTGTATTGAGCAGACAGGCCGGACGCAACTCCACCAGCTGCCATTCAGGACCGGGCGTGATCGTCTGTTCCTTGCCGTTGTTATCATAGCAGGTATAGACGGGCGGGCCACTACCTGTGCGTTCTTCATCACAGTTCAGCTTCAGCACATTTTTTGTTTTTGTTGTGGCATGCTTCATATGCCGGTTGACACTTTATGGATGAGTTGAGTCCCGTCTCAAACAAGGAAACCGTTACAATGTATGTAAAACTATAATGTTAAGACATTGCTCGCTTCGTCCTGTGCCGATAGCTTGGCACGGTTCTTGCGGAAAGTGTCAACTACTTTTTGGGGTATATGAAGCATGCCTTTGTTGTGTGCAGGAAATAGACTTCTTTGACCTCTGCCCGGCCAGCAGATGCTACCCCCAGCAGGGTCTGGCCAACAGCGGTTATCAGTATTGCTTTCATGATGATTTCTTTTTCAACCTCTCAATATCATTCTCCAACTCCCTCAAACTCTCCTCCCGCTGAACCTGTTTCTGTACTTCTTTATACTTTGCATACTCCAAAGCCGATTTTTCTACAGCCTTCTGGTGACTGATCTTCCCGGCATGACTGAGAATCTCCCGTCCGTTGAGCTGAAGAACAGCATCCAGACGCTGTATCCAGTCCTTCATATACATGGGAACATGCTGTTGAGCCATAGTTTCGGCAAAGGCAAGGTATTGCTCCACCAGTAAACCGAGCAGTTTTATTTCCTCTTCCGTGAGATAATTTTTCGCAATACTGACATCGCTTTTACGAACAGCAACATCTCCTTTTTTATCAAAGGACAGCATTCCCATCAACGGAAGTTCTGCATCAGCCCGGCGATAGACAAGCTCCGCCGCAGTCTGCCGACTGATCGCCCAGAGCAGCTTATTCTGCACAATCTTAAAAAACTCGACCGTCTTCTCGTCTTTCGGATTATAATCAATGCTGGTTGCGTAAATATCTTTGATTTTCTGATAGAAAAAACGTTCCGACAGCCGAATATCCCGAATCCGCTCTTGCAATTCGGTAAAGTAATTCATTGAACTGCCACTTTTAAAACGCTCGTCATCCAGAACAAAACCTTTAATGAGGTATTCTTTCAAACACTGAGTCGCCCAGATACGGAATTGGGTGGCAACATGTGATTTCACCCTGTAACCTACAGAAATAATGGCATCGAGATTATAAAATTTTCTTTTCCGCTCAACCCTGCGTGTACCTTCCGTTTGAACCTGTAAGAATTCCTTACACGTTGCCTGCTCGGATAACTCCCCTTCGGCGTATATATTTTTCAGATGCATTGTGATGTTCTGCGGTTTCACCTGAAAAAGCTCAGCCATGTGTGCCTGAGTCAACCAGACCGTCTCCTCTTCAAGACGGACATCAATTTTTATCTCACCGCTTGGACTTCGATAAATAAGAAGCTGCGATCTGTCCGACACCATATTTTTTGGATTCGTCATCTGCTCCTCTCAGTTCCTGAGTACATCCGACCGATTATCTTGACGGATAACCCCGCACAGAATCATTTATATAGAAATTATGATATGGCAGAATACCTTAAAAATCCGTTATATTCAATCCATGATTGAATAGCCGGAGTTGTCCCGCATGCGAAACACAACGCAATCTGGCATCTGTTCAGCGGCATCCCTGGAGAAGTTGAGTTCGCGGCCCGACAGTACAGAGGGAAAACACAGGAAATCAGCACCGTGCTGAACAGCCTGTTCGATAATTACAATCTGGAAGGATTTCCCGTGTCCTACACAATGAAAGATTTCAAAAAGACAGGGCAATAGATTGTCCGTAAAAATATCAAAGTGATACCAGACATGAAATCAGGAGCGGCTTTAATCATCAAGCCTATAGAATATTGGGGAGACGAATGCGGACTTGCAAAGATTGGAGACATGTTACTCACCTCACTCTCCCCGTTCTTAACACAATATGGCTCTTCGCAGATTAGTGGGAAACGCCATATTCTGCATAATTAGAATAGACATTCTGGGGAGATAATATTATAATTTGTGAAAAAAATCAAAGAGGTTTTTCCATGAAACTACTTTCTCTTGCTTA
>NZ_JALAAI010000181.1:0-5364 GCF_052785085.1 Candidatus Electrothrix sp. | reverse complement strand
GCATTTTTTTTGCAGAGAGTATTGACCCAAAACGTTTGATATGTCAAACACGAATAAAAAATGTTTACGAAAATATTTTTGTTCAACTATGCTATTTCAGCATTTGAGAGGGGTTCGGGAATTGCTGGCTTCGCTCCAGTTATAATACTCTTCATCGTCACAGCGTTGCCAATCTCGTCCTTGCCAACTCACCACCTCCGGCCCAGGCAAGCCTCTGTCGGCACAGGAGAAAGTTTCAGGTGCAGAGGTGCGGGAACCACCGATTATTGCCGGGAGAAACAGGGGCCATGAAAAGTTGCCTATAGGAGGGGGATTGACCGGAGTACATTGAATGGACTTAGGGCTGTTGTTCAGTAAAGGATTAGTGCCGCCTTGATCGTCAAGGGCATAGACATAGATCTGATGGCTCTGTCCATCTTTCAGACTTTCGGGAGTAGCGAAAGAAAAACCGTGATTCTTGTCATCGTAGGGCAGATCGCCACGATAAACATCAGCTGAGATGCCGCCTATAAAGGTTCCCGTGCCAGCAGGACCGTCCACATAGAAATGAATATTGATGGGGTCGGTGATATCAGGATCTTTAGCCCAACCGGAGAAGGAGCTGCAGCCCGCACTGTCGAAGTACCCGACAGGAGGGTCATTGATATCAGGTGCAATACCAACAACAGCGGCTTGACTATCTGAATAGTCATGACTTCCCGGAGTAAGGTCATTGAGATAAAAATATTCATCCTGATAGGAGCCATACCAACCCCAATTGAAATGGAAATAATCAGAACCAGAATACCCATCACAGACAAACGCATGCCCACCTCCAGTATATATGTCAGACCCTCTGTATATCACAGGGCGATCATTATTGATCTCTTCCCTCAAAAGAGCTGTCCAATCATCTCCTGAATAATCAGACTTCCGAACATAAGAAGCTGTATCATTATAGTTGAAATACGTTTTCAGTGCCGTGGCTGTCGCACCAGTCGATGCCCCCGAGCCGCTCGGCCCGTAGTCCATCTCCACCGAAACACCGACATGATATAGCAATTCTGCAACATCCGAATCATAATCAGATAAAGAATCAGGCATAGAATCCCAATCATATGTCGTAGAGCCAAAGTTGGCAGACAAAGTTCCATAGGTGGGATGAGAATATGAATGAGAACCGGAACCAGTTTCCGGGAAGTTATGATATTTCATCACCTGCGCCATAGCAACCGCAACACATCCTACTAAGGCATGATCATCCGGGCCGTCATAATCCACTGGGCAGTAATCATTATAATATGTACTCTGTCCCCATTCCGTTGACAAAAGAGGCCCTGCACTTGCGGTAGCCAGATCTCCTTCTGCAACTGCTGAAAAATCATCAAGGGCAAAACTATCGGCACTGACATTAAAATGCCTCCATGCTGCTTCCGCTTTTGGCAAAGGAGCATTTTTTGCTTTGATTGCGCTGGAGATATCCTTTTTGACACCTTCCATCCATTCTTCAAACTGAATCGGACGGTTCTGCTCAGAATAGGTTCCTGTAGGGGAAAAAGCAATGACAGGATAGGCCACGTCATCACCGGACACAATCATCCATCCTCCCTGAGGAAAAGAGATGATATAATAAAGATTCGTCGCTGTCCCGGCTAATTGAATAGTAGCTTTCTTCTTGGTACTAACTTTATCAACTTTTTTGCCCCACTTTTCCAAAGCCCAATTTTTGGCAAAGTGCTTTACGTTCTCTTCCTTGACAGGTTTGGCAGCTACATTATGAACAGCGAACAGGACGGAAAAAAGTATGGCAACAAGTGTTTTATTCATCGAATTCCTCATTGTCATCATGGGCCTCTACCCACCGCTCAAGCAGAGGACTATGTTTGTATCGAAAAAATTATTACCCTGACAAAATTAACATATTGCAACGCTGCCCGACAAAAAAATATTTGCGATCTTCCATGTCCTGCGCTACTATCGTTAAACTGGGGTCAGACCAGGATTAACGTGCCGATAAAGCTAAAAAAGGTACTTGAATGGAATAAAGAACTCATAACACACCTCCGGTACAGGTAAAAGCAGGCAACCCGGCTGTCTCTTCAGAGAGACCCGTGGCTTTCCGACACCGCCTCACGACGGTTGTGGCTTTATCAACTTTCTGATTCCGCAATATCCAGAAAGCGAGTTATATGAAGTGAAAGAACCTGCTATAAAAACATCATGCAAATTAATTAATCAAAACAAAGCATAATACATGCCATCCTTAAAGAAGGAAATTCATTACCGATAAAGAGAAATCGCCGGATATGCAATATGCTTTGAATTATTCGTTTTTTACCATTTAATACTACATAAATAATAATCAATGTAAACAATGATTTATTCTCAATAGTACTAAATTGGATCTTTTTTATACACAGCACTCCATTATAAAACAAAAAAATGTACTTTTACGGTATCACAGCCCCGTTTTCAAACTGCACAGCCTGCTGGTTTGAGAGGTATATTAATGGCTCGAATTCCAAGAGCACTCTTTGTGAGCAGGAAAAGAAACATAACCGCTTTTTCTTCTTGCAATTTCCAGCAACAAGAGCTAATCCTTTAATTCTGTTCAAGGAAGGGTATCCATTGCGGCTTTTGCAGGGGAAAATCCCTTGAAGGTGAGCGCAAACGCCCCGGAAGCGATCAGTAACGCATATTTTGCCGTTTAAATCAAGGCAATTCACACTTGAATCAGGGCAATTTCAATTTGAATCGACCCGATTTCAATTTCAATCGGGTCAATTTAAATGTAAATCAGGGCAATGTAAACTTCAATCAAGGCGATTTAAATGTACATCAGGCCGATTCACGCTTCAATCGGAGCAATTTAAGTGTACATCGGATCAATTCACACTTAAATCGGGCCATTTTAAACGTTAATCAGGATGATTTAAATGCAAATCAGGCCGTTTTAAATGGCAATCGGGATGATTTAAACGTGCTTTTTATTGCAGAAAATAAAAAATATCAATACGATGCTTAATGTAAGCGTGTAGGTGGAGTACAGGCCGAACAGAAAAACAGATATCAGAGCAGGGAGGTTTGAAATTGGAATACCGGGTCATTGCCATTAACAAGGCAGGTGAAGGTGAACCGAGCAATACCGTGACAGCGGTATTATAACAGAAAAGATTTGAACAGCGGATTCGGCAGGTGTCCCTGAAAAGAGCCTGCAACAGCCCCTCTTGATTCTGCTCAATCCGCTGTCGCACTTCATCAAGCACCGGTTCTTCCCATTGCCCGTCCTCATTGTCGTTGTTGTGATGGCTGTGTGAACATACCTCACTCCTTCAACGCATTTGTCTCCACATACTTCCGAATCAAAGCAGCATCGGCATCAAGGATCTCGCAGCGGCTTTCCTTCCCTGCCAAGCCAGCCAAAGCAGGTGGCAGCTCCACCTCATTCCCGGTAGCCTTTTTCACCGCCTCACCGAATTTAGCTGGATGCGCCGTAGCCAGGCAAACCACAGGTCGATCACCCTTGAGTTCCTCAGCTGCCCGCACACCCACTGCGGTATGGGGATCAAGCAGATAGGCATGCTCTTCAGAATATTTGCGGATAGTGGCAATGGTCTCTTCCTCAGACACAGAATGAGCGGCAAAGTCATTGCCAGCCTGCTCTTTAAAGGCAGACAAATCCATACGGCCCGTGGCAGCAAAGGTCTCCATATCTGCCTTGACCCTGGCGCCGTTCTGCCCATGCAGATAATAAAGATAGCGCTCAAAATTAGAGGCAATCTGGATATCCATTGATGGGCTAAAGGTCGGGGTCACCTCACCAGCAATAGAATAATCCCCCTGATTGACAAATCGGGTCAGGATATCATTGGAATTGGTGGCCAAAATCAGGCGGTTAATGCAGTCCTTGGGCAATAACTGCTTTGCCACATAGCCAGCAAAGATATCGCCGAAATTACCTGTGGGCACAGAAAAGTCCACTGCATCAAAACCCTGCTTGCGCAGCTTGAGAAAGGCAAACACATAGTAGACCACCTGAGCCAGTACTCTTGCCCAGTTAATGGAATTAATTGCACCCAACTGATACTGGTCCTTAAACTCCAGGTCACTAAAGAGTCCCTTGACAATAGCCTGGGCATCGTCAAAGGTACCGTTCATAGCAAGATTAAAGACATTGGCATCCCTGACCGTGGTCATCTGAAGGGCCTGGATCGGGCTGGTGCGTCCGTGCGGGTGAAGAATAAAAATATTCATTCCCTTCTTTCCCCGCACCCCGTAAATAGCAGCACTGCCAGTATCACCGGAAGTTGCTCCGATGATGTTCATAAAACCGCCGCTTTTTATCAGTTCGTACTCAAAGAGATTACCGAGCAACTGCAAGGCCACGTCTTTAAAGGCCAAGGTCGGGCCGTGAAAAAGCTCCATAATATAGAGATCCCCGGTCTTGCGCACTGGCGTGACCTGGGGATGACGAAACGAGCTATAGGCCCGTTCAACCAGACCTTCCAGATCAGCCCGTGGCATATCCCCGGAAAACAGATCCAACACTTCCAGGGCAAGTCCCTTATAATGAAGGTTCTGCCAGGCACCTAACTTCTGGGGTGATACAGAAGGCAGGGTTTCAGGAAGGAGCAGTCCTCCGTCCCGGGCAAGGCCCATCATAACGGCCTGATCAAACTCTATGGGTTCTATCCCGCCCCGAGTGCTGATATATTTCATTATTTCTTCCAATCAAAAAAGATTTACGTTCTACCTACTCAGCAGGAGGTCTATAAACAACAGAGGGAATTCTACAGTGTATCCGATGGATGTCAAATATTATCTCTGCAATAATGCTCCTCCCCCTACCCTTGCAATAGAGAAAAAAGAACAAAAGAGTTCGCTCCCCCATCCCTCTATGTTATGATTACAGAACATAAGATATTCCCCTGTCGTTGGCATACCTGCTTTTCGTTCCTGGTACCAGCGCAGATACCATGCGTCTCTTTTACTTTACCTGACACTGGAGCCTATCTTTATGCATCTTGATAAACACAGAGCCATCTCATACTGTGGATTCTTGCGCTGTCATGATCTTATCCCGGAGCTTCAAGACAATGCTCAATATCGTAACGTCTTTTATCCACTCTGGATGGGTAATTGGCTTACAGACATGAATCAAGCCACAGCCTTTTTTGCCTTTCTTCCTCAACAGGAACAACCCGGCCTTATGCAATACTGGCTCTCTTTCCTGAAAAAACTGCATACGCTATTTCCTGATGATCAATGGTTGAACAGGCCCCTGACAGCCTTTCTGTAAAATGGACATAAGGCGCAATAACCCGACAGCCCTCAGGTTGGAGGCTCTCTCAGGCTCACGTTAATCAGCTTACCGTTACGTTGTAT
>NZ_JALAAI010000180.1:0-5383 GCF_052785085.1 Candidatus Electrothrix sp. | reverse complement strand
TACTATCCTGGCGGGACAGTAAGAAAAAAAATGAAAATAAAAAAATCTGTGGTGCCAAGAACGAATTGCCAAAACACTTAACATGCTGATTTCAAAAGGATTATTTTCTCGGTATCGCAAAGTTGGGTTAACATACCTGAAAGGACCGACGACCATGCTGAATATTGATATAAAAAAAGCCGAACATTGCTTTTCCGATTTAATTAAAAAAACTGCCGACGACGGGGAAATTACGATAACCGAACAAGGACATCCTATCGTAAAACTCATCTCAGTCAGAAAAAGGCGGACAAAAAAGCGGCAATTCGGAAGCGCAAAAGGACTGATTAAGATAGCGGACGATTTTGATGCGACCCCTGAAAATTTTAAGGATTACATATAATCCCCTCTCATCGGCTGTGACAGAGCATTCCGCGCTTACCCGATTGACATTATATGGTAATGTAGCGGGGAATGGCTGATGTGCCCTGTGAACCTGCCGATTTTTTCAGCTGAAAACCGATAACCCACGTTCCGGGTGTACCCTTGATCGAATGGAGTGACTTCCGACTATGCAATCCACAGAGCCGCTACGTACCTTTTACAAAACTCTGGAAGGAGAAGGCGAAAAACCGCTGACTCCGGATCATCCGTATTACGTTAGTATCCTCGGAGCCACCCCGGAAAAAGACCCTGTACGCAGATTATGGCAACGGATAGATATCTCCAGTTCGGAAAGTGTTAACCTGCTCACCGGTTTTCGCGGCAACGGCAAGAGTACGGAACTGCGTCGTCTGAAAAAATTACTGGAAGACGACGGCTGCACGGTTTTCCTGGTCAATATGCTGGATTACCTCCTGATGACCAAGCCGGTGGAACTGTCTGATTTTATTCTCTCCTTAATGGCCGCCCTGAGCCATGCTGTCGGCGAGGATAACGATCTGAACCTGCAACCCTTGACCCGCTCGTATTGGGATCGGTTGACAAGCTTCCTGCAATCGGAAATTGAGGTGGATAAATTCGGTCTCAAAGCCAAGTCGGGTATCAGTGCTGTTGATCTGGGCCTGAAACTGAAAATCGAACCGGATTTTAAGCAGCATATCCAGCAACGATTACGAGGCCACCTGACCCGGCTGGTGGAGGATGCGCAAGAGTTTGTTGATGAACTGGTGCGGGCAATCCGGAAAACAACAGGTGACCCGGATAAAAAAGTCGTTTTGCTGGTGGATTCTGTGGAACAGCTACGCGGTCTGGGAGGGGATGCAGAAAAGGTCTATGCCAGTGTCCGTGAATTATTTTCCGGGCAGGCTGGACATCTGGCCTTTCCCAAGCTCCATGTGGTCTATACGGTACCGCCCTTTCTCCTAGCTTTGGCGCAAAACCTCGGGCGCAATCTTGGCGGTCATCCTGTCACCCAATGGCCCAATATCCATGTACGCAAAAAAGCAGATAACGGACAGGATGCGGACGGCATCGGGGTGATGGCACAGATCATAAGTAAGAGGTATCCTGATTGGCAGGAAATTTTTCAACCCGAGGCTCTCGGCTCTCTAGCCGCTGTTTCCGGGGGTGACCTGCGTGATTTTTTTCGCTTGATTCGGGAATGCCTGGTCTCCTGTATGCTTGGCTCCAAGCCGGAAAAAAAAGTAGATCAGGAAATTATTGAACGGGCGGTGCAGGATCTGAAAAACGATATGCTGCCTCTTGCGGATGAGGATGCGCGGTTTCTGGCAAGAATCCATAAGTCAAAACGACAAGAACTCGGTTCAATAGTTGAACTGCCCGTTCAGGGACGTTGCTGGGAAAACAATCTGATCATGAACTACCTCAATGGTAATTCATGGTATGATATTCACCCAGCCTTGATTGAAGAGATCAAAAAGCAGGGCCTTCTCAACCCCATAGAAGAAGAAATAAAGTCCAACTCCTGCCCCGGCACAGTACAGCAATAAACTGCTATTTTCCCCTTACCTACTACTATGAGCACCCTCTGCTTGATAAATAAAAACAGGTAGTAGTCCCCGCTGAAGGCTTGCGGGTCAAGCCTGCATCGCCCTTTTTATTATTGCAAAAACACGTTGACACTTGAGAATATCATGTTAAACTCAAGTTCACCTTTCACTTCGGAGCACATAGTCCTCCGCCTGTACTTGGAGTTATATGATGATCAAAAGAAAATTATTGCTGCCTCCGCCGGGTGAAGAAACCTTTTTCCTATGGGGACCGAGGCAGACAGGAAAATCAACACTTCTTCGGGCCGCTTATCCAGATGCGGTCTGGATTGACCTCCTCAAAGCTGAGGAATTTCGCCGCTACCTTGACAGGCCCGAATTGCTCCGCCAAGAATTTTTGACGAAAAAAAATCCCCCCTTTGCGGTCATTGATGAAGTGCAGAAACTGCCTGCTTTGCTTGATGAAGTCCACTGGCTGCATGAAAATCATCAGGTTCACTTCGCCCTGTGCGGTTCAAGCGCACGTAAAGTACGGCGGGGCCATGCAAACCTGCTGGGCGGTCGGGCGATACGCTATGAGATGTTCGGCTTTGTCGCTGCTGAACTTGCTCCTGATTTTGATCTGAACAGGCTCCTCAATCACGGGTATCTTCCACGAATCTATCTCTCCCAACAGCCTCGTAGGCTACTCAACGCTTACGTTGCCAATTATTTAAAAGAAGAAATAGCCGCCGAAGGGCTGGTTCGGAATCTGCCTCTGTTTTCCGATTTTCTTAATCTGGCCGCTCTGTCGGACACGGAGCAGGTCAATTTTTCCACCATAGCCAGAGATTGCGGAGTTTCCGGCCAAACGGTCAAAGAATATTTCCAGATTCTGGAAGACACCTTACTCGGCAGATGGTTGCCCAGTTTTCGTAAGCGTCCGAAACGACGGGTTACTGCGTCAGCCAAATTTTATTTTTCCGATGTGGGAGTGGTCAACTTTCTGGCAAAACGGGGAACGTTGCGGCAAGGAGGAGAACTCTTCGGCAAAGCCTTTGAAAACTGGTGTTTTCATGAGCTGAACACCTATAATCAATATACGGAAGCCTATGCGGATTTTTTTTACTGGCGGCTGGCTGGAGGCACAGAAGTGGATTTTATTATCAATGATATGGAACTGGCTCTCGAGGCCAAAGCGACTGCCAAAGTTACACAGAAGCATCTGAAAGGACTCAGGAGCCTTTTGGTTGATCATCCTGATGTTCAACGAAGACTGGTTGTCTGCTGCGAAAGCAAGTACAGAACAACGGAGGACGGCATAGAAATTATGCCGGCGGAAAAATTTACCGAGCTGCTTTGGCAGGGAGAGCTGTTCTGATCTGCACAACTTAGTTGAATATCATGATCTTCCCGGTTATTTTCTTCAGAAGCTGGATGATCTGTCGGACCGAAAATAAAGAATAATACTATAAAATCACTATGGACACCTTTCTCCTAGAAGAACAGCTCCGCAATTTCCTGCGGGAAGACCTGGAGCACGGCGACATCACCACCGATGCTATCTTCTCTGACCAGGAAACCGCCACAGTGACCCTGCGGGCCAGAGAAGCCCTTGTTGCAGCGGGTATGGAGCAGGTTGCTGCCAGGGTCTTTCAGCTTCTTGATGAGCGCATAACATATTCCCGGCCCATAGCAGACGGACAACAGGTTGACAGCGGCCAGGTACTGATGACCGTCAGCGGCCCGGTTCACGGCCTGCTTCGGGGAGAACGGGTGGCCCTCAACCTGATCCAACGGCTCTGCGGCATTGCCACCCTGACCCGCCAATATGTAGATGCTGTACGAGGCCTGAAGGTCAAGATTGTGGATACCCGCAAAACCACCCCTGGCCTGCGAATGCTGGAAAAGTATGCTGTTCGGGTTGGTGGGGGCAGAAACCACCGCTATAGCCTCAGCGATGGTGTCCTGATCAAGGATAACCATATTGCTGCCTGCGGTTCCATTCAGCGAGCTGTGGAAAAAGCACGGGCAGCAGTGCCGCATACCATTGCCATTGAAGTGGAAACCGATACTCTGGAGCAGGTGCAGGAATGCCTGGATTGCGGGGTTCAGATTATTATGCTGGATAATATGGATTGCAACACCATGCGGCAGGCCGTCAGCATGATCAATGGAAAAGCCTTGATTGAGGCATCTGGCGGAGTAAATCTGGACACAGTACGGGGAATCGCGGAAACCGGGGTGGATATTATTTCTGTCGGGGCACTCACCCACTCGGCCCGAGCCTGTGATATCGGACTGGATTGGTAATACAATGAATAAAAAAGAATGGCAAGCCATTGAACAGGCCCGGACTCTGTTTCAGCTGGGAGAGCAGGCAACAGCCGAAGAAATGAAACATGCCTATCGCCGGATGTGCAAAAAATACCACCCGGATCGGGTCGCAGATAAAGACAAGAAAAAATATGCTGACATTATGTGTCGCCTGACTGAATCCTACGAGCTGCTCATGCGCTATGTCAAGGGCTACCGTTTTCCCTTAAAACCAGATAAAGAGACCCTTTATGATCCTGAAGACTGGTGGATGAATCGTTTTGGTGATGATCCTTTTTGGGGACGAAAAAAGCGATAAACTTCACAAGGTCTTTTTTTGATAAATCCTGGCCTGTTGATCAATAACCTTCATTTCTTCTTCCAAGCCGGAGAATCTGAGACTCTCCTTATTGCCAAGACAGAAAAAGCCGTCAAACACCAAGCTATCCCGGAAAAGCTTCAGCACCCGACGTTGCAAGATATTATTAAAATAAATAAGAACATTACGACAGAGAATCAGGTGCATTTCACCAAAGACATTATCTGTCACCAGATTATGATTGGCAAAGGTAATATTCTTTTTTACCTCTTCACGAACAACACAGTCCTTTTCAGTCAGAGTGAAATAATCTGTTAGTGCAGCTTTTCCTCCAGCCTCTTGATAATTTGTATAAAATGCCTCCAGTCGTTCCAGAGAATACCTCCCTGTCTTTGCCTGTTCCAAAGCAAGATCATTAAAGTCAGTCCCGTAAATAATAGTTCGATCATATAACCCTTCCTCCATCAACAGAATGGCTATGGAGTAGGCCTCTTTCCCGGTGGCACAGCCTGCGACCCAGATCTTGATGTAAGGATAAGTAGTTAACATCGGTACAACCCGCTCCCTGATGCTTTGATAGACAAAGGGGTTGCGAAACAGGTCAGTAACCGTGATTGAAAACTCTTTGATAATTTTTTCAAGAAAGGAGGCATCCCGCAGCAGGTCAGGCAAAATATCAGAAAGGTAACGATAGCCATTGCTTTGGCATAACCCAACTTTGCGATACCGAGAAAATAATCCTTTTGAAATCAGCATGTTAAGTGTTTTGGCAATTCGTTCTTGGCACCACAGATTTTTTTATTTTCATTTTTTTTCTTACTGTCCCGCCAGGATAGTA
>NZ_JALAAI010000179.1:0-5444 GCF_052785085.1 Candidatus Electrothrix sp. | reverse complement strand
AAAACAAACAACCAGAGGGTAACCTAACTTTTCAAACATGTCTAAATTGAAGAGGCGGGATAGTTGCGCCCAAAATTTCTCATTGCGCTATTCTCATATTGAAAAAAGTTTAGGCTCTGAATTGCTGAAAAAATATAACTGTAAAGTGATGTTGCAAAAATCATAATATGACAAATCAATCAGGATAACTGAAAGAATGCCTATTGAACTCCGACAAGGAAAAACAAAAACTCTTGTCAATTCATCACTCGACTCAGCACTGCTTGCGGTTGAAATCTATAATAAACCAAGGACAAGCTTTAGAAGCGAAAGTTATATAGCCTTAATGATAATAGCTTGGACAAAGTTGTTTCATGCCTACTTTAATCATGAAATAGGCGATAGATACTACTATAAAAAGAAAAATGGCCGGTATGAAAAAGTTGATGGAGAAAGAAAAGCGTGGGAATTAGGTACCTGTCTAAAAAAATATCCTGACTTACCAGAGCCTGTAAAAAAGAATCTAGAATTTTTTATCAGACTTAGAAACAAAATAGAGCATCGACATATAGAAAAAAAGGATGTAGATGTTCTGATTTTTGGAGAATGCCAAGCACTTTTATATAATTACGAAAATTTAATAGTTACGCTGTTTGGATCAAAATATTCTCTGAATGAATCTCTCGTTTACTCTCTACAGTTCTCTCATATGAGGACAAAGGGGCAATTAAAATCAAGCAAAGCTGCACTTTCCAAAGATTTAAAAGAAGTCGTTGACTATGTTAACAAATACCGCACGGCCTTACCGGATAAAACTTTTAATTCTCAAGAATTTAGCATTAAACTCCTTCAAGTCCCTAAAATCTCAAACACATCAAGATCAGACTTAGCAATAGAATTTGTAAAACTTGATGATGTAGCAGAAGAAGATAAACAGGCATTTGAACAAATAACGGTCTTAGTGAAGGATAGAAAAATCAAGATAGAAGGTGCAAATGTAGGTCGGTTAAAACCTGGAAAAATCATAGATAAAGTAAATGAACATTTTGGTGAAAAAAAGTTAACCCACACGAGTCACAGATATATCTATACAGTTTTTCAGGTACGCCCTTCAGGGGACGCAGAAGACCCCTTTGAAACCAACACTGACTATTGCTATTATGATGAGACTCATAAGGATTATGTTTACAATGAAGATTGGGCCGATTTCCTTATTCACATTATCCAATCCGGTATAACGACAGAACTTATGAAAGAAAAATTTAATAATCAAGAGAAGATGGAAGTAGAAGTATACCAACCCTAACTTGCTATATTGAATGAGTCTGAAATCAAAGCAGCTGTTCATCATAAGATGGAAGCTCTGGAGCGATGATCACCTGCTAGCAATAGACAGACGACTCTCCTGCTCTCCTTCTTCGCAGGTATCCTTACTGGTGTACTATCGAACAGAACAAAGAACACCTTAACAACTTTAAAAAACGATAACATCCGAATCAACCGAGCACACAACCTATCGTTAACAGGAGGTACCCACTTAAAGTAAGGCAGCCTCCTATTAAAAAAACATGCGCTCCAATGAAAGACAGGAGACCTCCTGCTTTCCAGAGAGCCTCTGCTCTTTAAAAAAGCACCGCTCCATTTTAAAAATGGGCGCCTCCTCTTTAAAAGTGGACAACCACTCTTTTAAAAAGGATGACTACTTTTTTAAAAGGCACCGCTCCTTTTTTAAAAAGAAGCAGTCCTTTTTACGAAGGAAGCACTCCTATCAAAGAAAGCATGAGACCTTTTCTTAAATGGAGCTCTCCTTTCTTTGCTAGCACTCCTCCTTTTTGAGAAAGGAGAGGTTCTCAGCAACAAAGAGAAACATCGAATAAACAATTCCTTCAGGGGAATACACTATGAACAGCCCGAATCTGACATCAAACCGACACTATACCGTTGATGACTACGCCTCATGGAATGACGGGCAGCGCTATGAACTCCTGCACGGCGATGTCCATGCAATGACCCCTGCGCCGAGCTGGCAGCATCAGGTGGTTTCCGCCAACTTGGGCTTTGAAATCCAGGCATGTTTGCGCTCAATAAAAAAATGCCACCTTGTCCATGCGCCCATTGATGTTTATCTCTTAAACGATACCGTGGTTCAGCCGGATATTATCGTGGTTTGCGACCCGAACAAGATTGAAAAAAAAGGCTGCGTCGGGGCACCTGATCTTGTTGTGGAAATTCTTTCCCCCTCCACAGCAAAAACAGATTGGAAGCATAAGTACGTCCTTTATGAAGAAGCAGGAGTGCGAGAGTACTGGATCGTCAATCCAGAGGATACCCTTGTGCATGTCTTTTGCTTACTCGACGGAACATTCAGCCTGGACGATACCTATTCTGTTGAAGATACGGTCTCTACCGGCATCTTTGAAGATGTGGTCATTGATCTGAAAAACGTCTTTGAACCGTGCAAGGATTGAGTGTCTTCTGCTACAGAAACAAGCAACTTATTGAAAATGAATCTTTAACCAAAATAAGAGAGAACCATGACCAAAGTAATTGTAGCCGGAGCCTCCGGTCGCATGGGACAGCGCATCTGTTGTATGGTGCAACAACATCCGGATCTCACCCTGGCCGGAGCCTTTGAACAGGCTGGCAACCCCAATGTGGGCAAGGATGCCGGAGAAGTGGCGGGCATTGGCACCGCAGGAGTAATCATTGCGGATGGCCTGGAGGCGGTAATTGATCAGGGTGAGGTCATCATTGACTTTACCTTTCACAAGGCCACGATGGAATTTGTCAAGATCGCGGCCAAGCATGGTCGGGCTATGGTTATCGGAACCACCGGCCTCAGTGCCGAGGATCTGGTCATCTTACGGAATACCGCTGCCGATCATTTTCCCTGCGTCCAGGCCCCGAATATGGCGGTGGGCGTGAATGTCCTGTTCAAGCTGGTGGAAAAAACCGCTGCCGTGCTCGGCGATGCATACGATGTGGAAATCGTTGAGGCCCATCACCGGATGAAAAAGGACGCGCCCTCAGGAACAGCCCTGAAGATCGGAGAAATGGCGGCCAAGGGCCTGGGAAGAGATCTGGCCGAGGTCGGTGTTTTTGAGCGCAACGGCATTATCGGCGAGCGAACCGACAAAGAAATCGGCATCCAGACCATTCGGGCAGGAGACATTGTTGGCGAACATACTGCCTATTTTGCCGGTCCGGGCGAGCGGATTGAAATCACCCACCGGGCCCATAACCGGGACAACTTTGCCGGTGGTGCAGCCAAGGCTGCTGCCTGGGTGGTGAGCCAGCCCAAAGGACTCTATACCATGTTCGATGTGCTGGGGCTGTCCGAGTTCTGAGTATCCCGGCCCTGAAAAAAGTAAATATTCCTCTGCTTCGGAAAAAGCAGGGGAACAAATCGGCTTCACATAACATCCATAACATTCATTGGATACAATTTCAGAAAGGAGAGACTGCTATGAAAGGTGTCATTATTACGTGTTTGGAAAGTTTGGTCAAAGAACAATTTGGGCAACATTCCTGGGAGGACATCCTCGAAGAAGCAGGTTTGGAAAGACACGCCATCTTCAATATGACATCAAATGTCAAGGACGAATCAGTTCTGGAGATTGTTAACGCAACCTGCAAGGTCTTGAATCTCACCCTGCCCCAGGCTGCTGATGCCTTTGGTGATTATTGGGTTAATGTCTATGCGCCCAGGGTATACAGTATGTATTTCAGAAAAGCACATTCTGCCAAAGAGATGCTGCTGCACATGGACAAATTGCATGAAACCGTGACTGCCAGTATACCGGATGCTCATCCGCCACGGTTCGACTATGAGTGGCAGGATGAAAAAACCCTGATTATGCATTACAAATCCCATCGAGGGATGCTTGATTTTCTTATAGGTCTGATCAAAGGGGTGGGAACGTATTATAACGAGGAATTGAGGGTCACAAAACAAAACGAGACCGCCGTGAAAATTGTTTTTCTTGGCCAGTCCTTAGCAAAAAGTACCCAGGAAACTGCCCCGGAAACATCGACACAGGGAATGAAACAGGCTGAAGCTGATACTGCACAGACGCCGGAACCGGAGGAGCAAAAGAGCTTCCTGCAAAGGATATTCTCGTTTTTCAAGTAAACCAAGAAGGTTGTTGACTGACCCGTCCTGTTTACAATTCTCACCCCCTATTTCGGACCGCGCTTTTCATGCATTGCAGTCACCCGTGGCGCTCCGCCTATATCGGCCTCGGTTCCAATCTCGGCAACTCCCGCAGCCTGCTACGGGAGGCCTGGCAAGGCTTGGGTAAGCATCCTGACATCAATCTCCAGGCCCTTTCTTCTCCCTATCGCACACGACCGGTAGGGATGGAGAGCAGCCATTGGTTTATCAATGCTGTCGGCTGTCTCCATACAAGCCGTTCCCCGGAAGTTCTTCTTGACCTTCTTTTAGAAACAGAGCAACAGTTCGGCAGGATTCGCTGGCCGAAACAGGAGGGATACCAGGACAGAACTCTGGATCTTGACCTGCTTCTTTATGAAGACGTGATTATGGAGAATGCCCGGCTTACCTTACCCCATCCGGCACTGCATGAACGATTCTTTGTGTTGGTTCCTTTGGCAGAAATAGCTGGGCAAAAAATCCATCCTTTTTTAAAGAAGACCGTTACAGAACTTTTGCAAGAACTGGAGGTCAAGGAAGGAAAACAGGGGATTGAGCAGACAGAGTGGTGAAAAAGAAGAGGTGATGCAGGAGAAATATCAGGGGGGTGTTTTTTTACTCTTGCTCTCTCTCATTCTTATTCTCTTGATGAAAATGAAAGGACTTGCATATAATAAGGTCACCTTCGAGTTCTATATTAAGATTATTGACAAATTCTGTCCCTAAAATAAGAGGATCATCAGCACCGTAGAGCAGGATGGTTTGCAGATGACAAAAATCATCCACCTTCATGGAAAGAAATTCAAGAGCCATTCCCCGCTTGCTCCTCCTGATAACCGCACAGGTGGCGTGAACCTCAAGGGCTGCCTCAACTTCCGAATGATTCAGACTGACAGTACAAAGATCTCCTGCCTCCTGACGAAACTTTCCGCTTACATAGAGACCGCCCAGACTGATATTTTCCACAGCACGTCTATTATAACATTGTACACCGAAATCAAGGTCAGCATTCAGGTGAATATGCAGCCGAGTGAACTGACGCTTGTTCCTGCTTCCGATATTCACCAGGAGTTGTTGAGTATTCTTCACCAATAACTGCTGTATGTCTTCCGGTTTCACCGGATCCTGCTTCAGGGGTTTTATGATAGGGGTGATAAGTTCTTTGCGCCTGGGTATTGTTTTTACGCAATACCGCAAAACTCGCACAGTAGCTTCAGGCAGCAAGCTTATACCACTGTTCCTTGAGCTTGTTTAACTGCTTCTGTGATTGTTTAGCGGAACGGATATGAGTTTTAAACCGATTCCTGTGATT
>NZ_JALAAI010000178.1:0-5611 GCF_052785085.1 Candidatus Electrothrix sp. | reverse complement strand
ACTATCCTGGCGGGACAGTAAGAAAAAAAATGAAAATAAAAAAATCTGTGGTGCCAAGAACGAATTGCCAAAACACTTAACATGCTGATTTCAAAAGGATTATTTTCTCGGTATCGCAAAGTTGGGGTAGGGGCGAACCTATGTGTTCGCCCTTTTATACCGGGCAGACACGCAGGTCTGCCCCTACAATTCTGCACCTGAAAACGGGTATTTTTTTTTGTCGATTTCCTAAGATACAATAAATACCAACTGAGGGGCTCATTGACCGTAGCAATATTCGTTGCATTCATCAATTTTACCTAGAGGAGATTTTTATGTACTTTTTTACACTCCGGTCTGTCGCACTGTTGGCAGCCTTTATGACGATGATTTGTGTCCCGCATTTGCAGGCCGCAGAAATTACTTCGGCTGAATTGGTTAATCGAGCAGGCATGCAACGTATGCTGTCACAACGAATTGCCAAAGCCTATATCTATTTTGGTAATGATGTTTCTGTAAGAGAAACAAAGATGCAACTTGAGATGGCTCTAGAGCGGTTCAAAATAAATCACGATATACTGAAAAAAAATGTGCAGGACAGTGAAACCAAGGATCTGCTTGCTATTGTCGAGAATACTTTTTCTGAATACCGTGATTTGGTCATGAAGCCTTATGCGGAGAAGGACGCTATCCGTGTTCTTGGATTGAGTGATACTCTGTTGCAGGTTTGCCATTCAGTCGTGCTTAACCTGACAGAGCTTACAGGTGCAAGTATTGATCATATTATCAATATATCAGGGAAACAACGTATGCTTTCGCAACGGGTTGCAAAGTTTTATATTGCCTATCAGGCTGGATTCCGTGATGAAGATACGGTTAATAAGTTGAAGGATTCTATAGAAAGCTTTGAGGCAGGGTTGAACGAACTTATGGGGGAACAACGGAATAATGCTGAGATTGCATCCCTGCTTAAGAAGATAAAGAAGGAATGGGCAAGAATCTCTCCGTATTTTCTGAAAGTTAAGGAAGGAGGGTTGCCCCTTATGGTGCTGAGAGCTACTGATGAGATAACAAAGCTCTCTGATCGGGTGACAGATCTTTATGCTGATGAAATCGCATCTGAAAAACCATAAGCTGGTTTACCTGTTCTACCTGAAGTCGATTATGTAAGGAAATGATAAGAGAAGAGGGAAGGGGGCGCAGGGAGCTTGCCGTTATACACGTTATGTAGTATAGGTTGGGAGACTGGCTGTTCCATGATAATCAGGGAAAAGATGAGACAAAAAAAAAAGAGATAGAGAACATGACCTATGAAATATTCCCGTGTCTGCCTTCACAACTTTGGCTATGAATTGCCGCCCAATGTCGTTACTTCGGCTGATCTTGAGCAACAGCTCTCGTCAGTTTACAGGCGACTGAAACTTCCCGAAGGCCGCCTTGAGTTGATGAGCGGTATTCGTAGCCGACGTTTTTGGAATCCAGAAACCCGCCCCAGCGAAGGGGCTATTCTTGCTGGACGCAAAGCACTGCTCGCTTCAGGATTAACAGCCTCTGAAATTGATTTTATGGTGTTCACCTCTGTGAGCCGGGATATGATGGAGCCTGCCACAGCTTCTTTTATCCATCATGGTCTTGGCTTAGGAAGTCGTTGTCAGATATTTGATATTTCCAATGCCTGCCTTGGTTTTTTGAATGGTATGCTCATGCTGGCCAATATGATTGAACTGGGCCAGGTGCGCTACGGCCTTATTGTGGCTTCAGAGACAGCTGAAGACCTGGTGTGTTCAACCATTGAGCAATTACAAGCTGATGAAACCCTGAGCCGTAAAACCATCAAACCCGCCTTTGCCTCTCTGACCATTGGCTCTGGTGCAGTTGCTTTGGTTATGGGTTCAAAGAAAGTGCAGGATACTGATCACCGCTTGGTTGGTGGTTCCTGGCGGGCCAATACCCGTCATAATGAGCTCTGTCATGGGGGACTGGCTGGCAATGACGGTACATTGATGACCACTGATTCAGAGTTGCTCCTGGAAAAAGGCGTTGAAACCGCAGAATTATGTTGGCAGGATTTTCAGCAAGAAACAGGCTGGGAAAAAAAGAAGATTGATCGCTTTTTCTGTCATCAGGTGGGACAGGCCCATGCTCGTAAGCTTTTTTCTACCCTTGACCTTGACCCTGAGCGTAATTTTGAGACCCTGGAAGTATTGGGCAATGTGGGCTCGGTTTCAGCACCGATCACTATGGCAATGGGTATTGAAAAAGGGAAGCTCAAGGAGGGCCAGCGAGGGGCCTTGCTGGGAATCGGTTCCGGGATCAACTCGGTGATGCTAGGAGTTGAGTGGTGATGGCTCATCCTTCCGTCACCCTTGCTGAATATCCCTTTACCCCCAAGACCTTCCGACTCCCTGACGGCCACCGGCTATCTTATCTTGATGAAGGAAACGGCCCGACTGTGGTCATGGCCCACGGCAATCCTTCCTGGTCGTATCTGTACCGTAATGTTGTTGCGGAATTCAAGAGCAAGTATCGTTGCGTGGTACCGGACCATCTGGGCTGTGGTTTTTCCGATAAGCCGCAGGATTATCCCTATCGCCTGCAAAACCATATTGACAATTTCACAGCCTTGCTGGATCATTTGGAGATTGAACGCTGTGTTCTGGTGGTCCATGACTGGGGCGGAGCCATTGGAATGGGCTGGGCCGGGCAACATCCTGAGCGTGTTGCAGGGTTAGTGGTGCTCAATACAGCTGCTTTTCATTCCAGTCTCATTCCCCAACGCATTGCGATTTGTCGCTGGCCTGTACTTGGTGCTCTCCTTGTTCGGGGGCTGAACGGCTTTGCCCTGCCAGCCACTTTTATGGCAGTGATTAAGAAGATGCGACCAGAAATCAAAGCAGGTTTTCTTGCGCCCTATGATAGCTGGGCCAATCGGGTTGCGGTGCATCGTTTTGTTCAGGACATCCCCTTGCAGCCCAGCCATCCTTCCTGGGATACCCTGACGCAGGTTGAGTCTTCTCTTGACCAACTTTGCGATAAGCCCATGTTCATCTGTTGGGGTGGAAAGGATTTCTGTTTTAATGATCATTTCTATGCAGAATGGCAAAAGCGTTTCCCTACTGCCCAATGTCATTATTTTTCCGAAGCTGGTCATTACGTGCTGGAAGACGCTTTGCCGGAAATCTCCGATCTGCTGGGGCCTTTTCTACAGAGCTGCCTGTCGAGCTGAGACATCCCGGCAAAAATAATAACACCCATCCCACCCCCTTGGGGTGGGATAACAAAACATGAAAGTGAATTGGGTGACTCCAAGGAGTAACCCGGTACTTTCATATAAACAGAGGAGCAAAAGAATGCCGTACGGCAATTTCAGCACATATGAAGAGGTTGCTCTGAAGTTTCAGATCCGACTTGCTGAGCAGGGTTTTGTGCAAGAGAAAAGCATTGTTATTGAGAAGGCCTTGTTTGATTTTATCAATGGCAATATACGCACAAGAAGAAACTATGTCAGCGAGAATGCGATCTGCGAAAGCATTATTGCTCCGATTTTGAATATTGTTGCTCAACATAATGGTCTGCCAGTCTGGTCCCATCTTAGGTTTGATGTATCAGAAGAGGAGGGCCTGGTTGGCATTCCTGACTTTATTATTGCTCCGGCATCTGATATAGGCACGACGTTTCATACGCCGGTTATCTGTATTGCAGAAGCCAAGAAAGAGAACTTTAATGAAGGATGGGCCCAGGTTTTGGCGGAAATGATTGCGGCACAAAGGTTCAATGGCAATAAAGAGCAGGATATATTTGGAATCGTGACCACTGGAAATTTCTGGCAATTTGGTAAACTGCGCAACAATACACTGACAATGGAAGTGGTCTCGTATTCGGCAGCGGAAAATTTGCAGAAACTCCTTGATGTGCTGAACTGGATTACTGCGGAAGCAAAAAAGAATCTGGATTATTTCTTGTTATCCTGCTCTGACAGGGCGTGATGGGTACTTTATATGAATGACGTCTGGGTTGCCCTTGGGCTGACGGTTTTTGCCGGTATGGCCACCGGAATCGGTTCTGCCATTGCCTTTCTGGCAAAGAGAACCAATTTTCGTTTTCTCTCCATTGCCACGGGTTTTTCTGCCGGAGTCATGCTCTATGTTTCCTTTGTCGAAATATTTGTCAAAGGTACTGAAGCCCTGGTTCTGCGTTATGGAGATCCTTTGGGGCATTGGGTGAATGCAGGTTCTTTTTTTGGCGGTATTCTCCTGATCGGGTTGATAGATAATCTGATCCCGTCAGCGGAAAATCCCCATGAGATCCATGCCAAGACCGAGCTGAATGTGCTTAAGGATACCCATACGCTATCCTCAGAGGATGGCAGCGAGGAGCAGCCCTTACAGGCAGACCCCCTTGTTGGGGAACATGGTGAAGGGCATGGTATTCATGACCATAAGCTGCATCGGATGGGTTTGTTTACTGCTCTGGCTATTGCTATTCATAATTTTCCTGAAGGATTGGCGACCTTTCTGGCTGCCTTGGAAGATCCTGGAGTGGGGGTGGCTATTGCCATTGCTATTGCCCTGCATAATATCCCGGAAGGGGTGAGTGTGTCCGTGCCGATCTATTATGCCACTGGTAACCGGATGAAGGCCTTTTTCTATTCTGTGCTCAGTGGGCTGGCAGAGCCTGTGGGGGCCATTGTTGCCTATATTGGCCTGCGTCTTTTTGTTGGAAGCGATGGTGGAGGCATTCCTTCAGAGGTTATGGGAATCCTTTTTGGTGGTGTGGCTGGGATTATGGTCTATATCAGCCTGGATGAGCTACTACCCACCAGTCGGGCCTATGGCAAAGGGCATGACAGCCTGTTCGGCTTACTTGCAGGTATGATGGTGATGGCCTTGAGTCTGTTGTTGATGCGATAATGTGCGTCAAATGCATAAGCATGTTTCAAATAATATGACTTGGACCAGTGTCTTTTTGGGTTGGTGCGAGTGAGATTAATATCTATATTATTGTTCCTGTATATAAATGTGTGCTTGTTATTTTGCAGGTAAAATTATTTTTACCTTGCTAGTGGTCGTGTAATTTTTTATACTATAAGTGAGGGTACAAAAGAGAGAAAGAGATATCACATCTATATTCCGGGACGGCTGTACCAGAGGAGGTTCTTGCGATGACTGCTTACAGACAGAAACTACAGGCTTTTGAGAAATCCATTCGAGTGATTGAAAAGTCAGCCATGAAGAATTCATTTAGGGTTTCCGATGCATCATTTCAGGCACTATATAATACATATGAAGAGATGAAAAAGATGGTTATCGCTTCTGACGAAGCAAGTGTAAATGATTTGGCCCTGCAGGTATGACAGGCTGATTGAATGATATATACCATCTGTCTCAATTCCACCAGCTGAGACACCAATATGTAAAGATGACCGGGTTTATGCTTTGTGCGTAACCCGGTTTTTTTTTATCCCTCATTTGGGAAAGCTCTCTAAGGAACGATGTATGCGGTCTCAACCCAACTTTGTGAGAATCATTATCGAAACAATCCTAACTACCTGATTATTCGTTGGGCGTAAAAATATTTTTCGTTTATTATCAAGTAATTATATTTTTCAAGGCTTTTGCGGTGCCAAGAAATG
>NZ_JALAAI010000177.1:0-5826 GCF_052785085.1 Candidatus Electrothrix sp. | reverse complement strand
ACCGCGCCAGCTACCCCGAGCTGCAACGCTATCTGGAAAATATACTCGAGGCTACCAGCCCTGAAGAAACCGTCGGTATCACCGCGTCTTGAGACGGCCTGCGTTGTTGTCGTTTTCGGGGGGGGGGAAATGTTAAGTTATTAAGTTTTAGGTGTTACGCAGGGGGGGGGCGCTGGGTTTTGGGTGCAGATGCTTGACAGGTTGTGTGTTAATGCTATCATAGAGCATGAAGGTTTTTAAAATTACAAAACGGGGGGCGGTGTTATTATGGAAGCAATCAGACAGATAGTCGATTTGGAAAAATTGGGTTCTGTAATAAATATTCCCAAAGATTTTAAGTATACCAAAGTTGAGGTAATTATTTTCCCCGCTGATGATCCTGTACAAAAAGAAAAGGAAAAATTTATCCCTGAAACTTTTTATGGAATCAGTTCCATATCCGATCCGGCAGAAGCTGTCCGGAGCATGCGTGATGAATGGAACCGGATATGAAATATCTGATCGATACAAACATTTTAATTTACTATTTTAATGGTTCTTTATCCGTTCCGGCCAAAGAAAAAATCACAGCGATGCTCACTGATGATTATAATATTTTCATTAATGGAATTTTTGGGTTTCAGTCGGTTTGATTTCAGAGAAAAACAAGAGGCCGCCAAATTTATTTCTTTTGCAAATGTTCTACCTTTGAGTGAAGCAGTTGTTGAACGAACCATTCAGTGAAAACAGTCCGCAAAAATTATATTACCCGATGCCATTATTGGCGCAACCGCATTGTCCCATAATCTGACCCTTGTAACACATAATGTCAAACAGGAGTTTAAGAGTTGAGCCGCATATTTCATAATTATAATAGCAAATTCAGCGCGTTAGTCACTTCCATACAGTAAGACCCTCCCTTCATTAACTGAAATTTTATCATAAGTTATAAAAAATCAAGACGATACGTAATTATGCTCTTGACATGTAAGACCCTATTTGATATGGATAGGCATGGCACATTTCCACATCAAGAAGAAAAAAGGAAGACCCTACTTGTACGTTCGCGAAATTGCTCGTGTCGACGGCAAACCGAAAGTAGTGTCCCAGGTCTATCTCGGCTCCCCGGAAAAGGTCGCGGCTCTTGGTAGCGGTCAAGCTCAAGAGTTATCTGAGCTTCGTGTTGAGGAGTTCGGTGCTCTATGGGTTGCCCTTGAAATTGACCGGGGCATTGATCTTTGCGGCATCATCAATGCTGTGGTTCCACGGGGAGCTCGGGAAAAAGGGCCGTCGCTTGGTGATTACTTCCTGTACTGTGTCTTGAATCGAATGGTAGAAGCAGTAAGCAAGAATAAACTGGCAGATTGGTACAAAGGAACGGCTATCCAGCAACTCCGACCGGTTGATCTCAGTGAGCTTACAAGTCAACGATATTGGGACAAGTGGGATCGCGTCAGCGAGAGTGCGTTGAAAGAGTTCGCCCTTATGTTTTTTGAGCGTATATGGAAGAGGGAGAGCCCCTCCTCCGATTGTCTTTTATTTGACACGACGAACTACTACACCTTCATGGCAAGCCATACGGACTCTGATCTTTCCCGGCGGGGAAAGAACAAGGCTGGGCGACATCATCTTCGCCAGGTCGGGCTTGGCCTTCTTGTTGCCAGAGATTCCAAGCTTCCTCTCCACTGGTCAGTCTATCCGGGCAACCTCCATGACAGTAAGCAGTTCGAGGCGGTCATGGATGAGATGTTCGGGGTTGTCTGCGGCCTTAACAACACTAAAGAACGCCTCACTGTTGTTATCGACAAGGGCATGAATGCGGAAGGTAATTTTTCCTGGATAGACGAGCATCCCAGGATTCACTTTATCACCACCTATTCGACGTACTTTTCCCAGGACCTTGCCGCCACGCCACTCGACCGGTTCGACATTGTCGACCTGGCCAAGAACGAACGATTGATGCAGGATGATCGTCGCGAGGACTGCCTGAGGGCGTATCGCACCAAAGGTGAATATTGGGGAAAAGAACGGGCGGTTGTCGTAACCTATAACCCTCGAACGGCCCGCAAGAAACAGTACACCTTTGAGAGCAAACTCGACACGATTCGCCAGGAACTACTTATGATGCGCACCAAAGTACGGCAGGAGCGGCCTCATTGGCGCAACGCCGATGCCGTAAGGGAGCGATATCTGCGACTCTGTGAAAGACTGCATGTCGCCTCGGACCTTTTTGTGTTGCGCTTCAATCAATCGGCAAAAGGCCTTTCCATGAGTTTCAGAAAGGATCCCTACAAAATGAAGCAGAAACAAGCGATGTTTGGGAAGAACATCATTATCACAGACAACACGGATTGGACAACAGCGGAAATCGTCCAAGCCAGTCTGGATCGATGGCAGGTGGAAGACCAGTTCCGCCTGAGCAATGATGAGGATTTAGTGGGTGCCCATCCATTTCGCCACTGGACCGATAGCAAGATCCGGCTACATCTTTTCACCTGCGTCGTTGCCATGACCTATCTGCGAATACTTGAAAATCGACTCGCCAGTAAAGGTATTCGGCGTACGGCAAAAGATGTCATGGCTGACATGCAGCGACTTCATTCAGTGTTGTCACTAAGGAAGGGGGCAAGAAACCCTGAACGTCGCCTGGAAAATCCCAGTGAGACCCAAGCCGAAGTCCTAAAGGCCCTTGGTTACCGAATCAGCAGCGATGGGGTCTTACGCAGCACGTCCACTTAAACCCTTACTGGGCGGGGCTTTCAGGCATTTTTGCTTGATGAACTCTTAAACTCCTGTATAAGGTTCGCTCAGAACGGAACGGTCAATGTATCAATTTTTTCAGGCTCGCCATGCCACGGAATATGCAACGGTAAAAGCCTGGGGTATTGCAACGCAACACCTGGCAACTCCTTTATGATTATCATTCGTCCTTTTTGGCATTTGGGGCAACAGCCGATATCGGCACCGGTCAACCTGGGTCAAAAGGGGTCAAGTCTTTCTTTGTTTTTTGATGATTTATTTACATAATGGACCTTATGCGGCTATACTGACATGAATATTTTGGTGCCACGAATTCGAAGTCCCTTTCTTAACCGTGCCCAGATATATTAGATGCCTCCATACTTACTTAATTACCTTATGACACCCATAAAGTTGACGTAAGATCTATTATGCGGCATACTCAGCATGATAGACATGGAATCAAAAAGTGTTTAATATGTAATTATGTTGCGAAATTATAAACGACCATTTGTTCAATTTATCAAAAAAGCTCATAAGCCCCTAAAGCTGGCAATTGAGGACGCTGTTGACTATGTGTGTGCAACTCCGGATATAGGGGAACTCAAGACGGGGGATTTGTCCGGAATCAGAGTTTATAAATTCCGATTCAACCGTCAGCAATATCTAATTGCATATAGATTGCCATCGCAACCAGAAGAAGTTGAGTTTCTGATAATTGATTTTTACCAGGTAGGTACGCATGAGAATTTCTACAATTCTCTGAAACGTTATTTGAAGCAGGGTGCCGACTGAGGAGAAATATCATGAGTATACCAATGACCGCCGAAGATCTTTATATTGAAATGGAAAAAATGCCTTTGAGTGAGCGGAGTCGATTCTTTCAGTTGCTTGCCAGCAGGGCCTTTCGCGATGACAATTACACCCATGACCAGGTGTTTGGATCGGTTCATAGTGAACCGTTTTCGGTCCCCGAGGCCGCTGAATACCTTGAAATATCTGTTCCAACATTACGCCGCTACGTACAATCCGGCAAGCTCAGACCTGCTCAGATAGTCGGACGCAACCAGCTATTCGATGCCGCCGACCTGCGTTTACTAAAGCGCAATAAAGAAGCTGCCAGGCAACGCTAGCCCAACTTTGTGACTCAAAACAATAAATTCCTGCAAACTAGGAGTAACTATAGGACAAGTAACTAACTATAGGACCCCCACAAAGTTACATGGAGGGTCAAGGTTTTGCATGGCCCTTGGTAGTTTGTTTACATAATAGGCCTTATGCGGCTATACTGACATGAGAAAATTTGCAGAGTGCAGGCGAGAGTAATAGTGTTAGAGTATGAGACTTAATTTTTGGATTAGATAAGCACGATTTTTATAGGATTGTTTTTCTCATGCCTGTTTTGTCAATTTTCTTCGGTATAGTTGTGCGAATGTGGCATGATGATCACGCACCACCTCATATTCATGTGCAATACCAGGGGTTCGAAGCATTGGTACACATTGAAGATGGGGTAGTTTACAAGGGACGCCTGCCTCGAAAAGCAGCTTCTCTTGTTAAAGAATGGTGTTTGAATCATCAAAACGAGCTGTTGATAAACTGGGAAAAAGCCCAAAACTACGAGCCGTTGGAGCATATACAAGGGGCCGATTATGATTAAAATTATACATTGCGCATGGAAAGAAGATTTTATGATTTATCTGGAGTTTTCTGACGGCACGCAAGGCTATTTCGATTTGGGCAAATATTTGTCCACTAGGCAGGGTCCGTTGCTGGACCCCCTTCATAAACCTGATTTTGCAAGGCGGTGTTTTATTGATGCAGGGGCTTTGTGCTGGCCGCATGGCCTGGATTTGTCACCTGAAAGGTTGTATGATGAGTATCTTATTCGCGATGCAGCTTGATATAATCTTTCAGGCAAAGAGGCTAAATTTCGGTTGGTGCCAGATGTTTCTGTAGTGAGGAATGATGGCTTTGATGCTCGCACAATGAGGCACCTGCTTGAGGTTGTAGAGGATAATAGAAATTTTTTAGAGGAAAAATGGTATGGCTATTTCACCTGAAAAGATCTGGTTTGATGAAGATAACCTCTGGGTTATGTTGTCTGACGGGCGTACCATTGGTGCCCCCCTGGCTTGGTTTCCTCGTTTGTTGCATGCTAACAGTAGCAGCCGTCATCATTATGAATTAAGCGTTCACGGGATTCATTGGGATGCACTAGATGAGGACATCAGTGTGCAGGGCCTTCTTTATGGATATGGGGACCAGTCGCACTCAAGGCCCAATCGTGCAGCTTGATGACGATCGCGTGCTTGCTGGCACGATTCCGGGTACCTGACATGGTAGATTGTACTACCGATAACTATAACTATAGTATAACTATAGGACACCCACAAAGTAGTTTACGCAAAGCACGAAGCTTTGTCCTGGGAAAAAACTCAACTCCTGGATTTCTACTTAAAAGTTAGGCATACTTAAGCATTTCAATATTTCCTAAATCCCACCAAATATACCGGATTTTTATACTGGATCACCAACTGAAAGCAAAAATCAGGGAAAAATTACGGAATTTGAACAGAATGGCATCTTTTATGGACGTACGAATCCGGCCATACGGTCAGCGCCAGTATGCAATGATTGCCGTTTGAATTGGCTCAGGTTTTCCAGCCGGACCGGTCAGGCGACTCAGGCCGCCCAGTAATAACTGTGATGAAACCCACCCACCCAGGAAACGGACTTGACATTCTCAAGTTTTCTCTCCGGAAAAGGTATGATAACCGGCGTATTTTCCGGTGCATCCGGCGGAAAATCATTGTTGGTCATATGTGGCCTGGCTGTGTTGTAGTATTCCCTGTATTGCCGGAGCAGCTTGTTGATATGCGTCAGGTTGACCGCTGTAATCAGTGACAGCAGCTCGGTCTGCAACGTCAGATTGAACCGTTCCACCACGCCGTTCTGCCATGGGCATTTGTAGTCGATTCGCCTGACCCTAATGCCCATGTTAGGCAAAGTCAGCTTGACCAAGGGAAGAAAAAGCGAATCCCTGTCCATCACTATTGTTTCAGGTGCAATGTCGTACGGAAAAGCTTCCCGGAGCTGCTGTGACAA
>NZ_JALAAI010000176.1:0-5885 GCF_052785085.1 Candidatus Electrothrix sp. | reverse complement strand
CGCACTCTCTGGCACTACATTAAGAATCCGAAAATCTGTGATGAGTAATTACAGATATTTGAAAGAGGAGCAAGGCCCCAAAAAGGACTTTTTTTCGTGTTTTGAGCACAAATCCTACGAACTTGGGTTAGGGGGTTTTATGATACGATAGAGGAAATTTTAGAAAAATGTAAGATTCAAGGGGTCGAGGCTCGGTTAGTGAATGATTTTTTTGACCTGCCGTTTAGTCAACCAGGCCACCGTGAAGAATTTTTTTTGGATTGTGCTGCCAAGAAAAGGAGATATCCTCTTCAGGATGACCTGAAACGCCTGTTGGATCTGGTTGCCTCTTTGTTCGGGCTTATCTTGTTCTCTCCCCTTTTTTTTATAATTGGACTCGCTCTTTATATAGATGATGGTTGGCCGATTTTTTTTATCCAGGAACGTATCGGCTTGAATAAACGTAGATTTAAGATGTGGAAATTTCGGACAATGGTCAGGAACGCTGAACAACGTCTTGCAGAACTTGAAGACCTGAATGAAGTGCAGGGTGCGGCTTTTAAGCTCACTGAAGATCCCAGGGTGACAAAGCTGGGAAAGTTTCTTCGAAAAACAAGTCTGGATGAACTTCCTCAATTGTTCAATGTTTTAACGGGAAGCATGAGCCTTGTCGGCCCCAGGCCACTGCCGATCCGAGATTTTGAACGCTTCTATAGGAATCAGCACCGAAGAAGATTCAGTGTAAAGCCAGGAATCACAGGACGTTGGCAGGTTTCAGGGAGAAGTGATGTGGATTTTGAAGAATGGATGGCACTGGACCTTGAATATATTGACAAGTGGAGGTTCTGTGATGATATTGAAATTTTGTTCAAAACAGTTGTAGCTGTGGTGCGGTGTAAGGGAGCAAGATAATCTTTGTTAAGAGCCTGAGTCAAAATTAGAGCGTGAATGTGACAAACGCTCCATTAAGACATGTAATAAAAAGGTTGTGTTTCCATATACATACCTTTTAAACATTCTGCCAGGCTCTTGTACGAGCCGGTAGAGCCACTCTAATCCAGCTCTTCCCATCCATGCGGGGCATCGTTTTTTCCTTCCAGAAAGATATTCAAAGGCAGCTCCGCAGGTAATGATAACTTTTGCTTGAATTTTATAAGCATGAGCATCAATCCAACGTTCTTGTAAGGGCATCCCTAAACCGACAACGAGGATATCCGGTGAAACTTTGTTAATTTGTTCAATAATTGTGCAGTTTTCTTGACCCTCTTTCTCGAAGTATCCATGATGGGTTCCAACAATTTTGATTGATGGATTTTTTTCTTGAAAAATTTTAGCTGTTTTTTCAGCAGCATAATTCGGTCCACCCAGTAGAAAAAGGGTATATCCTTTCGAGGTAACAAATTCTGCAAAAGGCCATCCCCAATCAGCCCAAGTAAGACGGCTTGGAAAAGTATAACCAAGAATTTTTGCACCCAGCACAACGCCTGCGCCGTCTATTCTCACGAGATCGGCTTTTTTGAAGAAATCCATTAACCACGGAATATTACGAGCGAGGTTGATGCTGTGTACATTCCCTGAAAGAACGTATCCTTGACGCCCCGAATGTATAAGATAGGATATTCCTTCGTGCAATTGATCCATGTCGGCAGCAGTCACAGGGACACCTAAAATCTCCTTCTTTTCTAGAAGGAGATCTTTATATGGGGATTCTTGAATCAATGTATTCTCCGTTTTTTTAGAAAGGACGGATAAGTTGCTCAACTTGAAGAATATAACTTTTTCTTTTTCCATCATGTACTGAGTCAATTGACACAAAACGACTATCAGGACTCCAACGAGGGTGAAGGTCGCAACGATTATATTCGTAGTATCTCCAAGGAGAGAAAAAAGAACCAAGTAGATGCATTTTTTCTTCCAACAAATCGTATATAAAAAGGTGTTGATTTCTGGCTTTGTCTGGATACGTATCAGTTAACATGTACCGTCCATCAGGAGATACCGTATAGTGCCCATCACCAAATTTTTCCAGAACATTCTCTCCAATAATAGTAATTTCGTTTGTAACAATATTAACCTTATAGTACTTATCTCCCGCATCATCTGTTCTTGCCCACGCAATAATATTATCGTTATCCATCCAATGGTAATGAGAGACCATGCGGGCATCAAGCAGTAAATTCAATTCTGTTCCGTCAGGCGAGGCACTGTACAATCGAGAGAATTTTCCCTGCTCAGTATAATAACGATGTAAAAAGACGAACCGGTCTCCATGAGGTGAATAAATAAGGTGGTTTACTTTGTGACGAGCACTTTTCATCTCTGGTAAGGGATGGCTTTCCTTTAACTGCTGCAAGGAGATAATAAGCTCTTCTTTTCCTTGCATAAGATTAACACTCCAAATGCCATCAGCATCATCAGGCATATCTTCCTGAAAATTAACTACTTTGGGTCGATAGCCGTAACAATTTCTCAAGAGGTGAAGGCGTTTATAATTTATGGATAAGGCTTCAGCCTTGCGAGGGTGAACGGTTTGGACTGGCCAGGGAATAAACTGAGTCTTCACGTGCTCCGAATCATCAAAATCCACAACCTGCATACCCAGGATATTCTCCTGAATTGTATTATGAACAACAGCAACCGTGCCATTGATTTGCACCCATTGAGCCATAGCTCCCTGCTGCCAGTTCCAAGCCGAGCTTGTCCCGATTACTTTTAATGAGCGTGCAATTCGATCAAGCTGTATAATTTCAAGTTTATCGCCTTTTTTCTGATGCAGTAGCATTCTGGACATATCAGGCGACCAAGGAGACTTGTCGTAATACCCAAAAAAATATGGCTCTTCCGAATATTCAAGACCGGCCCAAGCAAAAGCTGACTGCAGGGTCACGCTCGGATGCAGACTGTATTGAAATCCTTTCTCACGATGAAAAAAATAAATCAAACGTTTATATGTTTCCTTTACTACAGTACGTAGTACGGGAAAATTTTCCAAGGCCTTGGCAATCAGGCGTTCTTTTGTAGAATACTCTGTCAAAGCGTTCTGCTCCTTTCCATCAATCTTTTATGCAACTTATCTCTCCGCATTTCTCTTTGTCCATTGTTGAGCTACCTCGGAAAGTATTTTTCCAGCAAAGAGCAACAAAAGAAATCCCAGCCGCTTGAAAAAAGGGAAATGGGTTGTATGCTGCCAACCCACCGACAACATTTGCGCAGCCCCCCATTGCTTGGTTTCCTGTTGAAAAGAGGTCTCAGTAAACCTCTCTTTTAATAATGCCTTGGCTACTCCTGCTTTCCAGCGTAATTTCATATAGCCTTTCAGAGTAGTCGGCCAATGATGATAATTAACCGCCTCTTCAGCATAGATAATCATCATTTTATTGCGCAGCACCTGATGGCCGAAATTACGGTCTCCTCCACGGGGTACATTTGTATCAAAACAAATACCAGCCTCTTTGATAGGCTGCAAAAGAAAGGCAAGATTCATACTACAAATCATTGAGGGCGAGCGGACAATATGTCCTTCTCGGTCACGGAGCTTTGGCATATCCTGACTGATAAACTGCAGCAGCGAGGCAAAAAGATTGTCGGGAAAAAGGTTCCCGGTTCTACCTTGCACTGCCATCGCATCAGGATACTGCTGAAAAGCCTGGACAATCCGCTCAACCCAAACCTTTTCGGCAACTGCATCATCATCAATAAAGGCGAGAATGTCGCCTGAGCAATTGCGCATCGCTTTATTGCGGGCAAAGTTAATACCTATCTGCTCCTCAATAACGTAGTCTATCGGCAGATGCCCGGTCATCTGCTCAACAACCAGTCGAGTATTATCTGTGGAACCGTTATCAACAACAAGAACCTGGTCAGGAAGCCGAGTTTGGCTGATTAAACTCTCCAAGGCTTTATTGAGAAATCCCGCTCTGTTTCGGGTAATGATAGCAACGGTTATTGTTCTCTCACTCATATAGATACCTTCCTGCCAGCCGCTTTACTAATAAGCAGAGCATACTTTTCTTCCAGCAGGGCTGTCTGTTTTTCCAGATTAAAACGATGCTGCACCCGTTCTCTCCCTAGCGCGCTGATTTTTTCCCATAAGGCGGTATGCTGAAAAAAAGCACTGAGCAGCTCTGTAAGTTGTTGGACATTTTTCTCTTCAACCAAACATTCTTTCAATTCCTCGCCCAGGGCCTCCCGTGTAGCCGGGATACTGAAGAGAGCCATAGGCAGTCCCATGGCCATTGCCTCCTGAACAAATGTCGGCATTCCTTCCCGTTCACTGGGAACACTGAGCACTCGCGCCTTATTCATCCATTCGCGAACAGTTGTATGGGGCTGCATTCCCAGAAAACGACAGTTGGTCTGCTGTGCTGCCGCCTGCTCCTCCAGAGAAGAGCGGTACGGGCCATCGCCAATAACAACCAGCTGTATTTCAGGATTCTTCTTCTGCAGAGCTGAAACAGCCTCAATCACATACTGACAGCCTTTGAATTCCTCCAAACGGCTGACAAAAAGCACAGTCGGTTCTCTCTCAACTGCCGAATCCGGTGAGAACATATTAAGATCAATCCCGATATAATGGACGAAAATTTTTTCCTCTGGATATCCCTGCCTGAGTAGCCCTTGATGTACAGAGCGGGAAACAGCTATAAATAAATCAGCAGAACGAATAAGATCTGTCCGTTTTCGCAAATAAATTTTATAGGTAATGCGATTCTGCTCTTTTTTCCACTCGTCTGTCGTGGTGGCATCTGTGCCGTGAAAGGTTACCGCAAGAGGAATATTAAGTTTATGATGGACAGGCAGATACAGCGTCGCATCTTTGCCCATATGGACATGACTGAGGCAGGGAGTAAGCTTCTGTATTTCCTGTACCATAGACGGAGCATAGCCGAACAATTTGTACAACGCCTCACGAAATCGTCCCGCCATTGTGCCGTTATTAAGGAGAAAGGTTTTCTGCCGATCCAATTTAATTCCCTGCTGGACGCGGGAGCCGAAAAAAAACGGTTCATATTTTTTCAGTGCCCCGGTCTGATATTTGATGAAGGTTTCTGAGGGGGGCAGAAGCAGGTCTCTGTATATTATGATACGTTTTCTAGCTGATAGCATTAACAGTCTATAATTGCAGTTTTGGGAGGTAACGGGGGAGGAAAACCTATCCAGCCGTTATCCGATGATTCTGATCCAAAAAGCTCTGTTGGAACTTCTTTGCCATGTAAATGAATATGGGTATCTTGGACCATTGGAGAATAAAAACATATCCCGGCCAGCTCATCAATACAGGGTATACGTTCGCCTTCAACAGGGTCTTTCAAGCTTTTTATTTCTATTATTATTTTTTTTCCGTCACGAATGACGTGCCATTCAAGAAAATCATGCATTGTTTTATACTGGAGAAGTTTAGCAGACGGGGCAACCCAAACAAGTTTTTTGTTGTAATAATCCGCTAAGCACTTAAATGCTTCCTCTTCCGCAGGAGGAAAAAATATTTTTCCTTGACGGCACATAACTGCCTTGGCCAGATGAGTATAGATAATTGCATACCCCTGCTGCTGAACTAGTTCATCCAATATTTTTCTTGTTAAAGAGTATCGGAGGCTATTTGGCCCAGCTCTCCAAAGCTCTGATCTTTCTGGATGCTGCGCAAAGCGCGTGAATGCAATTAGGGGGCTTCCGTCACGAAGAGTAATAGTTTTCAAAAGATTAGTTATATTATCTGTCGATTTTACACGGGTCGATTTGCCGAGGATAACCTTAACCATATTCTTTAAATGGTTAAATGGCAATACCGCAAAACTCGCACAGTAGCTTCAGGCAGCAAGCTTATACCACTGTTCCTTGAGCTTGTTTAACTGCTTCTGTGATTGTTTAGCGGAACGGATATGAGTTTTAAACCGATTCCTGTGATT
>NZ_JALAAI010000175.1:0-5887 GCF_052785085.1 Candidatus Electrothrix sp. | reverse complement strand
AGATTGATCCGTTGATAAAATGCGACATCTACATAACCTGCCCTTTGCGAAAACATGACTGTTCAACAGGCAGAGCCGTTGAACTCTGACCACCCCCAGAGGGGGTGGTTTTCTACGATGAAATAAATCGTCTGTTCGATTATGCCGGTCTTTTTTACAATTGAACGGCTCTTACCTGCATTCTGCGCGGAACAGAAAAACAACCTTTCCTTCACCTCTATTTGCTTTTCCAGCCCATCAGTGATATTATGTGCTTCATTATTATTTTTCTGCTTATTTATTTGACAAATTACTTCTGAGTATTTGCTCAGGACAATATTTTAGAAACCATATAAGGAGTTTCCTATGTTCGACCAGGACATCCCCCCGGCATATACCTTTGACGACGTCCTGCTCGTTCCGTTAGGTTCGGAAGTGCTGCCGTCAGAGGTTTCTCTGTCTACCCGTCTTACAGATACGGTTTATCTGAATGCCCCTCTGGTTTCAGCAGCTATGGATACGGTTACGGAACATCGTACAGCTATAGCGATGGCAAGGGCAGGAGGCATTGGTATTATTCATAAAAACATGTCAATAACCGATCAGGCCAAAGAAGTTGAGCGGGTCAAAAAATCGGAATCCGGCATGATTATTGATCCTGTCACGGTAACTGAGCAGCAAAGTGTTGCTGAGGTGGAAGAGATCATGGCCATGTATAAAATCTCCGGCCTGCCTGTACTCAGAGAGGGGAAATTGGTGGGTATTGTCACCAATCGTGATCTTCGCTTTGTTTCTAATAACGACATGCGGGTCCATGACGTTATGACCAGTAAAAACCTGGTCACTGCCCACGAAGGGATCAGTCTGGAACATTGCAAGGCCCTGCTCCATGAGCACCGCATTGAAAAACTGCTGGTAGTTGATAATGTGGGAAAACTTAAAGGCCTTATCACCATCAAGGATATTGAGAAAGTTAAAAAATATCCTCTTGCAGCTAAGGATGATAATGGTCGTTTACTGGTCGGGGCCGCCGTCGGTGTTGGTACAGACATGCCGGACCGAACCGAGGCCCTGGTAGAGGCTGGAGTTGATGTTATTGTGCTGGACTCGGCCCACGGTCATTCAGCAGGGGTTCTTCAGGCAGTCCGCGAAATTCGGGCTGGCTGGCCTTCTCTTTCTGTTATTGCCGGAAATGTTGCCACCGCCGAAGGAACCGCAGCCCTGATAGATGCTGGTGCCAATGCTGTGAAGGTAGGGGTCGGACCTGGTTCTATCTGCACAACCCGTATTGTTGCCGGCGTTGGTGTGCCACAACTGACAGCCCTGCAAAACGCCACCAAGGTTGCCCGGGAAAAAGGCATTCCTGTAATTGCTGATGGTGGTATCAAATTTTCCGGTGATATCTGCAAGGCCATCGGGATTGGTGCTGACTGTGTGATGATCGGCTCTCTCTTTGCCGGAACCGATGAAACGCCTGGGGAAACCTTTCTCTACCAGGGCAGAAAATATAAGGGATACAGAGGGATGGGATCTTTAGGCGCCATGAAACAGGGATCCAGTGATCGTTATTTCCAAAAAAAGGATACCGAGGCATTAAAATTGGTACCAGAGGGCATAGAAGGCAAGATTCCATACCAGGGTCCTATCTCTGAAATGATTTATCAATTACTGGGCGGCTTACGTTCTGGTATGGGCTATAGCGGTGCAGCAACCATTGGTGAACTCCATAATAAGGCGAGATTTGTTCGGATCTCCCCAGCTGGTCTGCGTGAGTCTCATGTTCATGATGTTATCATCACCAAAGAGGCTCCTAATTATCGGACCGAGGGTATATAAAACTTTTCCTGCCAGGGAAAAATCATTTCCTGTGTCCCCCTGCCCTTTGGATCGGGTGTTTTATTGTATAAAACCTTCCTCTTTCTCCAAGAGAGCGCTAAAAAAAACAGCGATTTGCTCTCTTGGAACGGAGTTCTTTTTTTTGTTCATTCAAAAATAATTCAAAAAAAGCGCTACCATGCCCCTTGATAAAAATAACGATAAAATTATTATCCTTGATTTCGGTTCACAGACCACCCAACTCATTGCCCGCCGAATCCGTGAGCAAAAAGTCTACTCTGAAATTCACCCCTACACCCTGCCTCTGGAAGACCTCAAGGCCATACAGCCCTCGGGTATTATTCTTTCCGGCGGCCCTGCCTCTGTCTATGATGAGGATGCCCCGATTTCTGACTCTGGGGTGTTTGAACTTGGTGTGCCTGTCCTGGGTATCTGCTACGGTGCCCAGTTGATGATGCAACAGTTAGGGGGACGGGTCGAAAAGGCAGATAAACGCGAATTCGGCAAAGCCTCTCTCATGGTCGATTACACAGCAGGTCTTTTTGCTGGTATGGAGCCTGCCCCGACTCCTCACCAGGTTTGGATGAGTCACGGTGACCGGATTGAAAAAGCTGCTCCTGGTTTTACCGCCACAGCTGGTAGTGAGCACTCCCCTTTTGCGGCCCTGCGCCATGAAGAAAAACCCTTTGTTGCTGTACAATTCCATCCTGAAGTTGCTCATACCCTGATCGGGACTGATGTGTTGCGTAATTTCATCTTTGGTATCTGCGGCTGTGAGGCCAGCTGGACCATGCATTCCTTTATTGAGTCCACAGTTGCCGAGATCAAGGAAGCAGTGGGTGATGATCAGGTCATCTGTGCGCTGTCTGGCGGAGTTGATTCCACAGTGGTTGCTGCCATGGTTCACAGGGCCATTGGCAGCCAGCTCACCTGTATCTACGTGAATAACGGCCTGATGCGGATTAATGAGAGTGATACCGTCTTGCGCTTTTTCCGGGAAAAAACAGATCTAAAGGTTATTGATGTTAATGCTGAATCCTATTTCCTGGATCGCCTGGACGGGATTGATGATCCTGAAGAAAAACGAAAACGGATCGGCTATGGTTTTATTGAAATTTTTGAGCAGGAAGCCAATACCCTCGGTGAGGTAAAATATCTTGCCCAGGGAACCCTGTATCCTGATGTTATTGAATCAGTGGTCTTCCGGGGAAAGGCCCCTATCAAATCCCATCATAATGTGGGAGGACTGCCAGAGCGTATGCAGCTCAAACTTATTGAGCCACTCAGAGAACTGTTTAAGGATGAGGTTCGCGAGCTGGGTCTGGAATTAGGCCTGCCTGAAGAGGCTATTTATCGCCAGCCTTTTCCCGGCCCAGGCTTGGGGATCCGAATCATGGGTGCTGTGACCAAGGAACGCCTGGAAATTCTTCGTCAGGCTGATGTGATTGTACTTGAGGAAATGAAAAGCTCTGGCTGGTACCGCAAGGTGTGGCAATCCTTTGCCGTTCTGCTACCCATCCAGACGGTGGGGGTTATGGGTGACGGTCGAACCTATGAGCATGTTGTTGCCATTCGTTCAGTAGACAGCCGTGATGCCATGACTGCTGACTGGTCACAGCTGCCCTATGACATTCTGGGCCGTATTTCCACACGTATTATTAATGAAGTTCGGGGTGTGAATCGGGTTGTTTACGATATCTCCTCCAAGCCACCTTCCACCATTGAGTGGGAGTAGGGACGAAATCCCTGTGTTCGCCCTTGCATAGCGGGCAGGCACAGGGAACTGCCCCTACAGTATGCACCGAAAACGGGAAATTTACAGCAGCACAACACTTGCACCACACTTATTAAACAATATATTTATTTATGCTTAAAACAGGAATTTACGTCGACGCTGAAAACATAAAAATGAGCGGCGGGTACGGCATGCGCTATGACGTCTTAGTTGAGCTCGCCAACACAGCCCCTTGCACCTTATTACGCGCCAACTGCTACCTTGCTGAAGACCGGGAACGTACCAGCCGGGATGCTGAGTACCGACAAAAAGTGTATTATTACCATGACATTCTTCGTCAATGCGGTTTTAAAATCATTAAAAAATATGTGCGCCGCTATGAAGACGAAGATGGTAATGTTACGACCAAGGCCAATGCTGATATGGACCTGGCCATTGACGCCCTGTTGCAGGCCCGTAATCTTGATCGGATTATTCTGCTTACAGGGGATGGTGATTTTATTCGTCTGGTCACGGCCATGCAAAATATGGGCTGTCGGGTGGATGTAATCGGCTTTCATAATGTCAGCCGGGAACTGCGGGAGGTGGCTGATTCCTATGTTTCTGGTTTTCTTATCCCAGGCCTGCTGCCGATCCAGGAAGACAACACCAATAGTGAAGGAGATTGGCAACGGGGCACTGTGGCTAATTTTAATGCTGACAGAGGCTTTGGTTTTTTTCGATTTTTTCGTATGGAAGACAAGCAACTCAAATCAGATACGGTCTTTTTCCACCTCTCTAAGTCTACACTGGAGGGCGATTATTATTTTCAGGATTCAACCCGAATCTTTGAATTCAGGATTATTAAAAACCCTTCCGGGGAAGGGCGTTCTGAGGCATGGGATATCCGACTTGTTAAAGAACCTTAAAAAAACCGTAACATATCAAACCTGTGAAGACGCCTGTGAGCAGAGGATGCCTGCCAAGTCGTAGAAGAGGGATAAGCAGGGATAATCAAGGATAATCAGATGGACACTTGTATTCTTGCTGGCGATATTGGGGGAACCAAAACAGTACTGGCTCTGTATGACACCCGTGGTTCCTCTGAAATCTCTGAAATTCAGGAAACAGTCCTGGCTGAACAGACGTATCGCAATAGCGAATTCTCCGGGCTTCCGGAAATAATAACCGCCTTTCTTGCGGAGCAGGAAGAGTACCCAACCCATGCCTGTTTCGGGATTGCTGGCCCGGTCCGAGAGAACAAGGTTCAGATGACCAACCTGGACTGGGTTGTGGATGGACCTGCTGTAGCAGCCCAATTCGGCCTGGATAATGTCCTGCTGGTCAATGATCTTGTAGCTACTACTGCCGGGGTACTTGCTCTTCATCAGGAAAAGCTCATTACTGTTAATACAGGACAAGCAGATACAACAGGGAGTGTTGGAGTCTTGGCTCTGGGAACTGGTCTTGGTCAATCTTTTGCCATATCAGGAAACAATCAATTCCAACCTTTTCCCACCGAAGGCGGTCATGTTTCCTTTGCCCCACGCAATCAGGAACAAATTGAGCTGTTGCAGTTTCTCCTCAGAGATTCAGAAAAGCGATTCTCTCCTGTTCATATAAGCGTGGAACAGGTCTGCTCAGGCATGGCTCTGCCCACCCTCTACGCCTTTCAACGCAGCCGTTGCCTGGAACAGGAACCGGCGTGGATGGAGAAAAAACGCAAAGCCACAGCTCCAGAAGCATTAACTCCTTTAATTGTTGAAGCTGCTAATGCCGCTGTAGCTGGCGGCCCTGCCTGTGAGCCTGCCCTGCGAGCCGTGCAACTCCTCCTTGATATTCTTGCAGATGAGGCAGCAAATTTTGCCCTCAAGGTTTTGGCAACCAGTGGGATATATCTTGGTGGTGGGCTGCTGCCCAGGCTGCTGCCCCATCTTGACCGGAAACGCTTTATGGAACTTTTCTGTCGCGGTGTCTACCAAGAGATGCTGGCTGCTATCCCTATCCATATTATTACGGAACCCAAAACAGCCTTGCTCGGTGCCCGAAACCTGGCTATGCAGACTGAAAAACGTCTGATAATTTCACCTGACCTTCAACGGGCTGTTTTTCATAGCTAACCGTGTTATACTCCATGAAAATGCTTTTTAATCATAACATTGGAGGATGCACTTATGTTAACAAACGAACTCAATTGGTTTTTCTGGGTATTCAGTAAAGATTTTCGCCTACCTGAATCCGTGAAGCCATAGACCACATTTTCCCTTTTCAAGGAAAAAAGGCTTTTTTCCTTGCTCGACTGAACAATATTACTGCTCAACAAACCGCAGTTGAAGAGATTTCTCGGTCAGCTCTTTG
>NZ_JALAAI010000174.1:0-5921 GCF_052785085.1 Candidatus Electrothrix sp. | reverse complement strand
CAGGAGAATCGCAGAGAGAGCCTCCAGGGCCTTTTCCAGGGCTTTATTTTCGCCCTCGTTTCGATCTATTTCCTTCTGGCCATTCCCTTTCGCAGTTATATCCAGCCGGTCATCGTCATGATCGCCATTCCCTTCGGTGTGGTGGGCGCCGTGCTCGGCCATCTGATCATGGGCTACAATCTCAGCCTGATGAGCATGATGGGTATCGTCGCCCTCTCCGGTATCGTCGTCAATGACTCCCTGGTGCTGGTGGATTTTGCCAACAAACGCCGCAATACCGGGATGGGGGCGGCGGAGGCCGTGCGGGCCGCGGGACTGCGCCGCTTTCGCCCGGTGCTGCTCACCACCCTGACCACCTTCTGCGGACTCGGGCCAATGATATTTGAAACCTCCAGGCAGGCCCGCTTTCTTATCCCCATGGCCCTTTCCCTGGGCTTTGGCATACTCTTCGCCACCGTTATAACCCTGGCTCTGGTGCCCTGTCTCTATCTCATCGTGGAAGATTCCAAGCGTTTTCTCTTTCGAATCTTTACCGTTGATCCTGGAGAACATAAGCAAACATAAGGAAAGCCTGCTCTCGAATTCTGACCACGAATTTATGCTTATTCTACTCCCGCTTTATGCGCGGCAATTTTTGATTTATTGTCCATGGTCAATAATCTGGCGCTGTTTCGTCTTGCAGGTACCACATAGAGCATATCATATATTGGATGGTCCAATGTGTATCCAAGCTTAAAATCCTCACGATACAATTCAATCTCGTTTCTATATTCGCCTGATAATGTAATTGCCTGTTCAATATCCCTTTCACAATCAGGATAGGGATAATCAACAATATTTTCCGGTAACTCCCGGATTTGTAATGATGGCATTATATCCTCCTGAAGTAGGCAAGTGTAACTGTAATAATAACAATGTAAGTGGTATTTGGAATTGGGATATACCAGACTCAACCGGACAAGGTAATTGTCACATAATAGCCTCCCTTTTGCCTTTTTTCTTCTTCATTGCTGGGAGGGTTGACAATGAACGTCAAACTGGTTAACAGTAACAGCGAATTGGTTGTTAATAAATAATTTATCCGGTGTAAATAAATATATGACAACATCAAAATCCAGAGGCGAACAAATACGGCAGGCTATCCTCGATAATCTTGAAGATAGTTTTGATTCGATTGTTCCGTTTATTAGCGATAAATTCGATATCTCAAGACAAGCCGTTAATAAGCATATGAGACGCCTTGTCGATGAAGGACTTATCGATGCTATCGGAAACACTAGAAGCAGGAAATATCTTCTTGCGGAAAACACGGTTCTGGAAAAATGCTATTCGATAAACAAAGAATTAGCAGAGGACGTTGTCTGGAGAGATGACATAAGGCCAACTCTTGGCGAGCTTAAAAGAAATGTCCTTGATCTTTGGAACTATGTTTTCACCGAAATGTTCAACAACGCTCTAGACCATTCTTCAGGCTCTGAAATCAGGGTAAGCCTGGAAGAGACCGCGAAAAGTAAAGAATTGAGGATTTCTGACAATGGCGAGGGAATATTTAAGAAGATCCAACGCGAACTCAATCTGTACGATGAGCGCCATGCCGTTCTTGAACTCTCCAAAGGCAAACTTACCACAGATCCTTCCCGGCACAGCGGAGAAGGTATTTTCTTCTCATCCCGTGCTGTTGATAAGTTCATGATACTGTCCGAATCAACATACTTTTCTCATCAATTTGAAAGAGACTCTGATTGGATTCTGGAAACACAAAAAAAATACGAGGGAACTCTAGTCGCTATGGTTCTCAACAATGACACCCAACAAACTTTGGATGAATTATTTGATAGGTTTACATCGGGTGACGATTACGGATTTACAAAAACAGTTGTCCCGGTCAGACTTGCCCAGTACGAAGAGGAGTATTTAGTCTCACGCTCCCAAGCCAAAAGAGTACTAACGAGAGTTGATAGGTTCCAAACTGTCGTTTTCGATTTTGAAGGAGTCAACCAAATAGGCCAGGCATTTGCCGATGAGATTTTCAGGGTGTTTGCTAATCAAAATCCCGATATCGATCTCATACATATAAAAACGAATGAATCTGTCACAAAAATGATAAAGAGGGCAATATCAAGATCCTGAAGTTTTTTTATGTCGGATGTCGGGGTCGGACCATGATAAATCATAGCATTTCAAATACTTGAGATCAAAAAAGGTAGTGCTTAGACAAGAACAGTTTTTTGCAGTAAGCCGACCGGAGGATATATGAAAATTCTAATTGTAATTGCTGTAATCGTTCTGAGCGGGTGTTCCGGCATTGATGTCAGCACGTACCAGGGCAATGTGCCGCAGTTTGATCTGTTTACCTATTTTCACGGGGAAACAAAAGGATGGGGGATGGTGCAAGACCGTCAGGGACGGATGATCAGGCAGTTTGTCGTCGACATCGACGGCAGAATCGATCCTCAGGGCAATCTGATCCTCACGGAAGATTTTGATTGGAGTGATGGTGAAAAGTCCAGTCGGGTTTGGATAATCAGCCGGACAGAAGAGGGTGGGATTGTAGGTAACGCAGATGATGTGGTGGGTGAGGCTGCCGGCAGCAGCGCCGGCAATGTCCTGCAGTGGAACTACCATCTGCTGGTGGAGGTGGACGACAGGACCTGGAAGGTGGCACTGGACGACTGGATGTTCCTTCAGCCCGACGAAGTTTTGATAAATAAAACAAAAATGAGCAAGTTTGGTTTGAGTTTGGGTGAGATCACGATAGTGTTTACAAAACCAGGCTCCTTTGAGGGATGAGCAACAAGAAGGAAAGCCTGCTCCCACCACGAAACGTTTTGACATAGTTTGTTATGGCGCGGTAAATTAAATAAATATTTTCACTCAAAGTTTGTAAGCAGATAACACCTTTTTCATCGTTGAGGAAACTGGATGGTTAAAATTATCGCAATACACGGGAGTCCCAGGCGAGAGGGGAATAGTTCAACTCTGCTCAAACAGGCAGTGGCCGGTGCCCGGCAGGGAGGGGCGCATGTTGAAGAGGTGGTCCTTCGTGACTATACGATTTCACCGTGTATGGAAATATACGCCTGTATTAAAAACGGTCAGTGCGCCATTCGTGATGATTTTCCTGAAATACTAGAAAAACTTGAAGCGAGTGAGGGTATAATGCTTGCTTCACCTATCTTTTTTTACTCGGTGAGTGCCCATACCAAAATCTTCATGGACCGTTGCCAATCGCTGTGGGTTCGAAAATACTGGATTGAAAAGCAGGAGTTGGGTAAGGCGCACAATACCCGTAAAGGCCTCTTTATATCCGTTGGAGCGACGGGCGGGAAAAAACTTTTTGACGGCGCACTTCTTACAGTCAAATATTTCTTTGATGTTTTGAGTGCATCACTTTGGAAAACCGTTCTTTGCAGAGGGGTGGATCGCAAGGGCGAGGTTAATGGTCGGGCTGATGTCCTGCAAGAGGCGTTTGCGGCCGGCAGGGAGTTGGCTAAAGCCCTGCAGATTGAGGATGGCTACAAATGACTCGAGGAAACTTTGATCAAAAACCACACGATCTTTAACTTGACCTCTTTCCCGGCCTGCTCTAAAATACCGCATAATTTTTTGCGGCTGTTGCCATGCAAAAGAGGCTACAGTTTAGGCATCCATCGTATCGTATCGGACGGGAGTAGATGAATATTTTTAATCGCAATTTGCGAACCAAGTCCATGCTGGCTCTGGTGGTAGCCTGTCTGGTGGCCCTGGCACCGATGATCTTTATAGGCTGGCAAGTTCTGGAAAGGGGCAAAGCCCACTTTGGGCGGGCTTATGCGGAGAACTTCACCCTGCTTAAGGCCCAGAAGATAAAGGAGCCTGTAAGCAGAGAGTTGGCCCTGGCTCAGCGCTTCGCTGATTCGGTCCTATTGCTGCGATGGCTGAAAGACCCGGACTCAGCGGGAACAAGATCCAGCTTTTTCCAGGAAGCGGATGGCTATCAGGAGGCCTTTCAGGGCGGCAATTATTTCGTGGTCAACCGGGAAACCCTGGCCTACTATTTCAACGGCCCGGACAAGGCCTACAGTCAAGAGCCCCGCTACTCTCTGGACCCCGACAAAGCAGAAGATTCCTGGTTTTTCAGCACCATCGAAGAATTTGATACTCATACCATTAATGTCAATCCGGATGTGCATCTGGGGAATGTCCAGGTCTGGATAAACGTCATGATCTGGAACAAAGGCCGCAAAATCGGTATGGCCGGCACCGGCCTGGAATTATCCGATTTTCTGCAGGAGTTTATTGCAGTGGAGGAGCCTGGAGTAACTCCGATGATATTGGATTCCAAGGGCCTTATCCAGGCCCATCCGGACGAGAGACTGATAGCCTACGGCTCAGGGGCGGAGGCTGATAAGCAGAAAACCTCTGGCCAGGATCAGGCCTTCTCGTTGCAGAAGCAGCTCTCCGGTTCAGACCAGGCTCAAAGACTGGAGCGGGCCATGCAACGGGCAAGAAAAAATCCAGGAAAAGTGCAGACCTTCTGGGCGGGGCTGAATGGCAAAAAACAACTGCTGGCCTTGACCTGGATCCCTGAGCTCAACTGGAACGTGGTCACTGCCGTGGACCTGCAGGCCGTGCAAGTGCTGGAAGGGGCCAGAGTCAGTATGGCTGTGGCCGCCCTGGTTGTCATGCTCGTGCTTCTGCTGCTGCTGTTCAGTTATGGGGTGGATAGAATTGTACTGCGGCCCTTGAACAAGCTGCACCAATCAGCCACTGCTCTGGCTCGTGGAGAGTATGATGTCTCTCTGCCCTCTGCCGGCCCCGATGAACTGGGTGATCTGACTCGGGCTTTTTCCGGTATGGTAAAGGAGATCAAAAGCCATACCAGGGAGCTGGAGGACAAGGTCAGAGAGCGGACCTGTGAACTGGAGGAGAAGTCCACTCAATTGGAGCAGGCCAAGGAGAAGGCTGAAGAGGCCAGCCAGGCCAAGACAGAGGTCCTGGACAAGGTAATGGAAAGTATTCATTATGCCCAGACCATCCAGCAGGCCATATTGACCGGGGAGGAGCAGCTCAGAGCTCTGGTTCCGGAAAGCTTCTGCCTCTGGAGGCCCAAGGACGTGATCAGCGGGGATATGGTTTGGAGCAGGCGGCACAGGGATGGTTTCGCCCTGGCCGTACTGGACTGCACCGGTCATGGGGTGCCGGGAGGTGTCATGACCATGGCCGCGGTTTCCGCCCTGGATCGGGTGGCCAGCGCGACAGGAATAGACGATCCAGCCCGGGTGCAGCAGGAGGTGAGCCGGGTGGTACAGAAGATGCTCTCCAACCAGGATGCCTCACGGTTCTCAGAGGACGGCCTGGATATGGGACTTTGCGTGTATTGCCATTCAACAAGGAGTCTTGTTTTTGCCGGCAGTCGTTTAAGCCTTTTTTATGGCCATAATGGGCAACTTGCAGAAATCAAGGGCGACAGGCAAAGCCTGGGTTATCGATCTTCAGATCCGGATTTTCCTTTTCAGACACATACGGTTGACGTACAGGAAAAGATGGTTTTCTATTTGGCCACTGACGGATTATTTGATCAGATTGGGCAAGAAACCGGATTGCCTCTGGGTAAAAAACGATTGCGTTCCTTTTTGAGCAGCCTGGGGGAAAAGCCCATGCAGGATCAAAAAACTGCTCTGCTGGAGATATTCGAAAAACATCAGGGGGATGAAGAGCAACGCGATGATGTGACGGTCCTGGGTTTTCACCCTGCACCATAGCAACCAAAAAAATGGCATATCATGGAAATGCGTGCCCGGAATCAAAGTTTTGGGCTGTTGCATTGGAAGCATCATGGCTGGGGTTCGAAATCGCTATCGAAATCGGGATCGGGATCGTTTTTTGCCTAAATATACGACTGCTACGATTTCGATTTCGATAGCGATCCCGATTTGGAT
>NZ_JALAAI010000173.1:0-5930 GCF_052785085.1 Candidatus Electrothrix sp. | reverse complement strand
TTATCTATTTTTCGCAACTCTTCTCTGGATAGGTGCATGCGAACTCAGAACGTGGATAGATCTCGTAAAAAACGTTGTGACCCTTAAACTATCGTGATCTTCTTTTTTTGTCCAATCTTTTTTTGTGTGGAATGAGGGGGGGGGTGAACGGTTACGCTGCGTCTCGTCAAAAAGCTTCCATATGACAGCTCAAAAAGAAAACAAGCCGAGATTGATAATTGTTGCGGGGCCAAATGGCTCTGGTAAAACAACAATTACTGAAAAGTTACTGCGGCATGAGTGGATGGAAGGTTGCGTGTATATTAATCCTGATTTCATAGCGCAGCAGGATTTCGGAGACTGGAACTCAATTGATGACGTTGTTAAGGCTGCAAATAAAGCTCAGTCGATTCGGGAAGAATGTCTGAAAAACAGGACAGATATGGCATTCGAAACCGTTTTTTCAACAGAAGAAAAACTTGAATTTATAAAAAAGGCTAAAACATCAGGATATTTTATCCGTTTGTTTTTTATCTGCACCAATGACCCGTCAATAAATGCGCAGAGAATTGCATTACGAGTTATGGAAGGTGTCATGATGTACCTATTCCTAAAATAATAAGTCGTTATTACAGGTCAATAGTAAACTCAGTTGAAGCCATAAAAATAGTTGACCGTGCATATTTTTATGATAACTCAGAAAATGATGTCGATCCTCAGTTGATTTTCAGGGTCAGTGATCATAATACAATGAAAAAATATAAAGATCCTGTGCCATGGTCAGAAGGTATTATCGAATCGCTAAAATGAAGGTTAGCCAGGAATTACTCATCAGCACCTTGGGAGAAGTTTAGTCGGAAAAGTTCATTACGCTGATTTTACGTGAGCCGTTCAATTATACCGAATGGCAACGTGATCTGTGGAATGATAAATCTGTTGAAGAAATCAGCAAAATGGCGATGCGGCGTCGCTTGAAGCAAGACGGCTGACCCTTGTCGGTCGTTTCCATCGAATTGCTGAGGAATGGCAAGAGGGGCAGTGTTAACCATTTGCCCTTTCTCTACGCCGTCCGCATCTCCCGCACCATCTCCGCCGGGTGTTGTCCGAAATAGTGCCTCAACTCGTGACTGAACTGTGACGCGTTTTCATATCTTTCCCTGTCCGCAGCAAGATAGACCTTCATCTTTTCCTGTCCCCATAGACCCGTAGATCACGGGTCGTTGTTCGTCGTAGCTGTGACCGATCAATAATTATTCAAAGCAGGTTGCCAGAGCCTGCTTCATGCGCCCGGAGGAATTCCTCCGGGCTCTTTTATTTTATGCAGTATGCAAAGCGTAGGGAGTGAGGCTCCCGTATATATGTCAGAACAAGAAAATATGTCAGAACAAGAAAATATCCTGTCTGATGCCCAGGTCGTGGCGGCAGCACCTGCTGGTTGGTATGTCCTTGGTGTCCTCAGCCTGCTCATGGGATTCGGTTCTATCTCCACCGACCTCTATTTGCCTGCCATGCCAGCAATGGGGCGGGCCTTGGGAGCAGATGCCGGGATGATAGAACTGACCATTTCCGGTTATCTCATCGGTTTCAGCCTGGGGCAGTTGCTTTGGGGGCCGATCAGTGATCGCTACGGTCGCCGTCCCTCGGTATCTGCCGGGCTGATTTTCTTTATCATCGGTTCAGCTGGTTGTGCCCTTTCCCGGACAGCGGAGGCGCTCATTGCCTGGCGCATCGTGCAGGCCATCGGGGCCTGTGCCTGCGTTGCTCTGTCCCGGGCAATGGTGCGGGATCTCTATCAGGGGAACCGGGCTGCGCAGATGCTCTCCATGCTCATGACCATTATGACCATCGCTCCTATCCTTGGCCCCTTAGTGGGCGGGCAGATTGTGGCCCTGGCTGGCTGGCGTGCTGTGTTTTGGTCTTTGGTGACGGTGGGGGCGCTGACCTTTGTGCTCCTTTGGAGCATCCCGGAAACCCTACCGGTCCGGCGGCGGAACATGGAATCCTTGGGCATGGCCATGCGCTATTACGGGGAGCTGCTCCGCCATCGCAAAATTATGGGATATGCCATTACCGGTGGCTTTCTCTATGTGGGGTTGTTTGCCTATGTTGCCGGAACGCCCTTTATCTATATCAATTATTATCATGTCTCGGAGCAGCAGTTCGGTTTTTTCTGGGGCATCGTCATTGCCGGGGCCACAGTGGCGAATCTGATCAATGCCAAGCTCGTTGTCCGGCATGGCTATGATCGGATTCTCCTGATGGGAACCGTGGTGATGGCCCTTGCTGCCTTTGCCGTTGCCTGGACAGCCGGAACCGGGTGGGGTGGGATTTGGGGATTGGTGCTGCCCTTGTTTGTGTATATTTCCAGTATAGGGTTTATTGTGGCCAATTCGGTTGCCGGGGCCATGACCTGCTTTCCTGAACGGGCCGGAGCGGTGTCCGCCCTGGTAGGGGCGATTCAGTACGGCAGCGGAATTATTGGTTCTGCCCTGGTCGGGCTTTTGGCAGATGGGACGCCCTGGCCCATGGGCTTGATTCTCGGTATGTCTGGGGTGGGGTGTCTGCTTTCGGTTTCCCTCTTGTTAGGGAAGATCAATGAGATCTGATCCATTGATTGACATAATTGCATTTATCGCACAAAATAAAAGAGCAACGCCCGACTTCGGGATGATTGCAGCCGGTAATGCGGATCTGCGAAGGATGAAACCATAGTAGCCTCCTGCGCAGGAGCATGGTCAGGAAAAGAAACAATCATTATTCATAAAATACGAATGTGCAAAGTCGTCGCACCCAGCCTGTTTCATAATCAGATATGCAACTCACAATAAATATATCAGACATCATTCCAATTGAAAGGACTGCGAGGTTGATCGCAGGAATACGGGAACTCTTTGCGAGGGAAGGCATATCCTGCGAAATAGAAAAAAAGGTTTCGGAACAGCCTGATCCCTGGGATGCCCTTAACTTGGAGGAACTTTCGGTTGATACAGGGATCGAAGATTTTGCTGAAAATCACGATCACTATCTTTACGGCACGAAAAAACGTTCATGAAGCCTGTTTTTGTTGATACTTCCACCATTATCGCTATCGGCAACAGCAGAGATGCGTTTCATGCACAGGCAGTAAGGACCGTGACTGCGCTGAAGCAATCTCAACAGATTCTTGTGACAACCGACGCAGTGCTGCTTGAATTCGGCAATGCCTTCAGCCCGGTTAATCTTCGCCATGTCGCTGTCAGGATGATAGAAGCTGTTCGTGCTTCTGAAAAGTGGCAGTGCATTCCCGCAGATGCGGCTCTGATCGAACGCGGCTTCCAAAAATTTAAAAAGATGCAGGATAAAGACTGGGGCTTTGTGGACTGTCTCAGTATAGTTGCTGCAAATGATCTCGGGGGCAACGAGGTCTTCAGTGCAGACCATCATTTTGAGCAGGCAGGTTTTTCGATTTTGCTGAAAAAATGAGATGAACTGCACTGTTCGGTGCGGCAGCCGCCTTATGCAGGATGCATCTGTGAGACACCTGAAGAGCACCGGACGATCAACAACTTTTTTGTTTAATGTATTTAAAGGGGGACCGTTTATGATTGCTAAAGATATGCTTGCTCAGATTCAGCAGGCACCGCTGGCGGAGCGTATTCAGTTTATTGAGGTTATTTTGAAGTCATTGAAGGACGATATTAAATCCGGCATATCCGGCAGGCATCGTCGGAAGGCATTTAAAGTCAGAAAGTTTCATCTTGGTCAGGAAGTCCGCTGTGATCGCGATGAAATCTATGCTGAAAGGGGATAAAAAAAACACATGCTTTTCGCAATTGATACGAATTTGCTGGTTTATGCTCATAATGAAGATTCTGAATTCCATCAACAAGCTGTCCTGTTTATTGAGCAAGTATTCAACGAATATGATGCGGATGGACAGTTGAATGTCTGTCTTTCAACGCAGGTACTGACAGAATTTATCAATGTTATGACACGGCAGACGCTGACACGCCCTCTTTCAATTCAGGATGCGGCAGATGTTGTTCAGGAGTATCTTGATACCGGAGTTCTTGTTCTTTCTCATAAAGATACGCAGATGCAGACCTTCTTAACGTTGTTGAAAAACGTCACAACACGCAAAAAGATGTTCGACGTGGTTCTTGCAGCGACGTTGAAAGATCATGGAGTTGCCGGACTGTATACGGTGAATACTGCTGACTTTGAAGGTTTTGAGTGGCTGACGGTGATCAATCCGTTATAATCAGGATAATAGAGAAAGGAGGTGGTACGGATGGTCACAGCACATCTGACAAACATTGTTCGTGAATTCAAACAGGCTGTTGCCGCAAAATATACTGTGAACGACATCTGCTTATTTGGTTCCAATGCGCGAGGTGAAGCGACAAAAGACTCTGATATCGATATTTTCCTTCAAATCGATGACTTGACCACGGACATTGAGCAGGATGTGTACAATATGGCCTACGACTTGGAACTGAAGTATGACTGTGTCATTGATGTTATCCTGCTTTCTGATGCTATTGTTAAGACACATGCGGATTACCTGCCGATCTACCGCAATATTCTGCGGGAAGGGGTGGGTCTGTGACGCCTGAAGATCGTCGGACGATCATGACCTAACGATTGGAACGCTCGGAAGAATCCTTGCGGGCAGCTTTTATTGCCTCATTAATTTTATCCTTTGTAATAGTATATTGAATGAACGAGCCTAAATTAAAATCATACATGCTCGATTGCTTTGGAAAAGACTTTATCGTTCGAGAGGAGGTCGCGGGTAATTTTATTGTCGATAATACACCTGTTATCATTGATTACTTAATGTATCCGAGTGAGGATTTAATTGATAGAGGTTTTGAAAAACAATGGTTTGGTGTTGAAGTTAAGGTTCCGGGGAGCGATGCGAAGAAAGGTCTCCAAGTATCTTGGCAAGCCATTACCTATAGCCAATCATTATTTGACGGCATTCGGCCAGTTTTCGTATTAATATTCCCCCAAATCACAGATTTTTTTCGCACTCCATCGGATGCCTATTATGTGAAGACCTTATTGCAAAAAGCCAACGTTGGTTATGTTGAAGTGAATGAGCGTAGCAAAACATGGAAAATAATGTTTGGGGCTAATGTTTATTTTTATTCTGACAGAGGTCTTAGTAAAACGCCTACAATCGCAACTAAAAGAAATGTGGGTAGTTGGAAATAAAGTTATACAGTGTAGTCAGGTAGGTTTGCTTGATTGCAACGAAGAAGGACAGTTTTAGCTTAAATTGTCTGATTTCGTTATGCTCAATTAGATCTACGTAACTAAATTCCAAACAGGGGAAATTAAATGAATAACAGCACTGAGGGAAAACAATCGATTTCTGCAGGATTTATTCAATTTTATAACGACCAAGTCATGGATACAATATCAACTTTTGAGGAGAGTAAGAAAAATGATATTGATTTATTCATACTTCAGTTTACTACCTGGGATGGGTTCATAGTTAATTATAATAAAAATGAAATACGTGAATGGTGTAACGGAAATGACAGTAAAATATTTGTTGGATTAACTGGAAGAGGTAGTGAGATAAATGGCCTACATAGAGACCATACTACTTACTGGAAAAATGGTGATGAGATTGATACTGATAAAATATCTTCCTTAGTCCAGGAAGATATGTCAATTATTGAGGATTGGTCTCAAGGTGATGATGGTTTTATCACAGGATTTTATTCTAGCTACGAACCATTAAGTACTAAATATGTCGAAAGTGTAGGGCAAGAGTATGACGAATATCTTTCCATGCTAGGGGTAAAGCTGGAAGAGTGGGCTAATACGAATACAGCAATTCAGCTCGTAAAAAAACACCTAAACATTCAAGCGGGATAACTTAATTACCGAAATTTTTTTTTCCAGCTATTTTCGACTTGACGATTGTCTATTTGTTTGGTGAGATGAAAAAATCAAAC
>NZ_JALAAI010000172.1:0-6033 GCF_052785085.1 Candidatus Electrothrix sp. | reverse complement strand
CTCTTCCGATCTGCCTTCCTCTTCGACCACGTCTTCCGCACCAGCCTCAATAGCCAATTCCATTAGCTCCTCTTCTTCCACGCCTTCGGCATCCACCACGATCACGCCACGCTTATCAAACATCCAGGCCACGCAGCCGGACTCGCCCAGATTGCCGTTGCTCTTGGAAAAATAATGACGAATATCCGCGACCGTCCGGTTCTTATTATCGGTCATGGTCTCCACCAGCACAGCCACGCCAGCAGGCCCATAGCCCTCGTAGAGGATCTCTTCGTAGACTGCGCCGTCCAGGTCGCCGGTACCTTTTTTGATGGCTCGGTCGATATTATCCTTGGGCATGTTTTCGGTCTTGGCCGCATTAATGGCACTACGCAGCCTGGGGTTACCGTCCGGGTCGCCGCCGCCCATCTTGGCTGCCACGGTGATCTCCTTGATCAGCTTGGTGAAAATCTTGCCTCGCTTTGCATCGTTGGCACCTTTCTTCCTCTTAATGGTGCTCCATTTTGAATGTCCTGACACGGTTACTTCTCCTTCGTTACTGTTAAATCATGTATAAAAATCGAACCGACATCGCCGGTGTTTTCCTTCGAAAAAATTCTATCGCCTAAACCCACGTCCCAACAAAAATATCTCCCGGCTTTCAGTACGGGAACTCTGAGGCTTCACCACCTTAACCGTGGAAAAGCGCTGTTTGCATTCTTGCTGAAACTCCGGAAAATCTTCCCCCTGAAAGACCTTGCAATAGAAACTGCCGTTCTCATGGAGCATCAACTCAGCAATTTCCAAAGCCCGACGGCACAGGCGCAGGGAGTACTGGTGATCGGAAAATTGATTACCGGTGGTTCTCGGAGCCATATCGCTGATCAGGGCGTGAAAACCGGGCCAAAGTTTGCGCAGCTCAGGGACCAGTTCATCAGAATAGACATCATAACAGAGCCAGGTAATTTCAGCATGGTCTTTTTGGGTGGGAATATCGGTGTGCTGGAGATCAACACCAACCACAGCTCCCTTGGCTCCAACCACCTTGGCTGCATACAGACTCCAGCTGCCCGGATGACAGCCCAGATCTAAAACACGTTGTTTCTTTTTAAGAAATTTATGCTTCTGCTGGGCCTCTTCCAGCTTATATACTGACCGAGCCGGGTAATTATCTTTTTTCGCCTTATGAAAATAAAAATCCTGTTCTTTCCGCATGGTGATTCAGATTGTACATGAAAATACTCAGGGTGTTACCCTGAGCTGGTTAATTACAGCCCCTTCAGGGCTTTTTCTTGACTTTATTGCTCAGAAGGATTGGCGGGACAGGTCTTCCGCCTCCGAGGCTGCCAAAGCCAGTGCTTCCTCACGGGTACTGACCCGATGTTCCATATGGGCCTCTTCCACTTGGTCCAAAATTTCACGGAACAAGGGACCAGGTGTAAGACCGAGTTCTTCGATCAAATCCCTGCCTGTAATCAGAGGAGGAGCCGTGCGCACCGGGGTCACATGCTTTTCCTCGACCTGAAGCAGACGGTCAAAAAGTCCGGCCACCTCCTGCTCAATATCATCAGGGCTGGCCTCACCTTTCCCAGCCAAAGCATCGGACATGGCGACCAGAAACAAACCAGGAAGGTGTTCTCCAATTTTTCGCACCAGACGCAGACAGGCTTTCAGGGTCAGCTTGCCCTGCCGCTGATTATTGGCAAGAAAAAACGGACGCATATGGCCACCAATCAACCGAGCGACCAGCGCAGTGTCTTCTTTGGCCCACCGAAGCCGCCCGGCGATTTCAGTCAGGATGTCAGCCCCGCGCAGATCATGGTTATAAAAGGTGATCCGCCCGCCTTTGTCCTCATTGATCCCATAGGTAACGGGTTTGCCCACATCATGGAACAGAGCAGCCCATTTCATCTGCACCTGCCGTTTTTTCGTTGCCAAATACTCTGTCATTACCGGGAAAGTCACCGGGAAGTAATGTTCAAGGTCTGCAAGCACCTGCTCCATCTGATACAGAGTCTCCAGGCAATGCTCAAACACATCCAGATGATGACTGGCAGGCTGATCCATGCCCTGCCCTGCCCGCAGTTCTGGCAAAATTTCCCAAAGCAACCCGCTGTCCCGCATCGCGCTGAAGGTTTGATGCGCTCTGGGTGAGGCCATAATCAAGTCCAGCTCATAGGCAACCCGTTCCGTGGCTACCCGATCAATACTTTCCCGCTGCTGGTGGATCTGTTCCAGGGTATCCGATTCAATGGTAAAATCAAGGACCGCAGCACAACGAAACACCCGGAGCATCCGCAACGGATCATCAGAAAAACTCTTTTTCCCGGCAACCCGTACCTGCTGTTGCTCCAAATCAACAAGCCCACCTGTCGGATCAATGATTGGTAACTCATTCTGGTCCTGACAACGACCTGTGAGCAGATCATGGACTGGCACGGCCAAGGCATTCACAGTGATGTCACGTTTCTCCAGATCCTCTGCAATGGACTGCGCACCGGCCCGGAACGAAGAAAAATCAACATCCACTCCTTTCCGAAGCACAATCCGGGCTGCGTCTTCCTCCCGACCCAATTCCACATAGGTTCCGCCGGTGATAACTTGTAACTTTTCTGCCCATTGTTCGGCATTGCAAGCTACGGTGAAATCAAGATCGCCAGGCTGCCGCCCCAGAAGCAGATCACGCACTGCACCGCCTACCAAATAGATTTCACCGCCGAATTCCTGATGCACGGCTGCCAGCTTCTCCACTAACCCGTCCGGGAACAGGGCCAGTACGGTAGCAGCGGAAAGGATATACTTATCATTCTTTTTCATAATGGGCAACTATACCAAGAGATCAGCCTCTGCACAAGCAGGCAAAAAAAGGTCGGGAGGTGCTGCAAAGTAATCCCACCGTACCTGTTTCGATGCGGATGGAATCGCCACAAGACAACGGCAATGATTATCAATCTCATTTATCTGTCTGTTTTGCTTTAATTTTCCGCTTGACTTTTTCCTGATAACAGAGAATGTTGTTATGATCAAAGGTTGAAACAACCGATTTGCATGACAGAGCTTGCCAAAGTACCTCTGCATCTTTTCACTCTCCATTCATAACGTTCAGAGGTGCTCATGTCTACACGAAATAATAATCTGGATGATCAGAACGAGCCTCTGGATGTTCCAATCCTCGTTGAGGATGTCCTGATCAAGATTTCGGAGATACAAAGCCTTATCTGAAATATCCGGGACGAGATTACGGAGGTTCCAAACGAGATCTCGTACATCCGAAACGCGGTTCTGAATGTCCGAAACGAGATCCCGGATGTTCGGGAAGAAATTCTGCACATCCAAAACGTCATTCTGAACGTCCGAGATGAGATTCAGGATGTTCCGAACGTGTTCCCGGATATACGAAACGTCATCCGGGGTGTACAAAATGAGACATTGAACATCCCGGAACAGCTGCCGGACATGCGCAACCGCCGTGACGGCAAAGATAAACCCATTTTTTCAGGAGGAAATCTCATGGCCTACAAACGCAGATCATCACAAGTCATCGCCGAAGCAAAGGAACGCGCCACCAACCTGAAGGCTATTGATCCGAACCTGGATTTGGGCAACGGCCTCACGGTCGCTGCCTTTGAGGACGAGATCGCCGAGGTGCAAAGCACTCTGGAGCAGTACAATACCCTGCTTGCCCAGGCCGACGCATTACTCAATGAGCTGAACGACCGGGAGAAAAAACTCGGCACCAAGTCCGGTCGGATGCTGGCCGGGGTGGGCGTCAAGTACGGCAAGGACAGCAGCGAGTACGAAATGGCGGGTGGCACCCGTACCAGTGAGATTAAGCGGGGGAAGAAGAAGGAGGAGCCGGAGGAATAGGCGGCCTTATTCGGGGCAGACAGTGATCAATCGAAAAAAGGAGGTGGATATCGAAAAACAGAAAAATGTTAAACAACAATACCTTCGCCATTCAGCTAACAGACTTACATCCCAACTTGCTTGCTAATTGGGCTATAATACGTGTTCGTGGGTTGTCACTGTAACTCGTTGAGTATAGATAAAAATAATTAAAACTCTGTCCGCCAAATCCCGGACCGTTTTTTAATTTACAGGTCAATTATTAACTCTTTGAAACACTGTAACCTCTGCTGAAAGATCGCCATTCAGAATGGCGAAGGTATTGAAACAAGTAACCATCAAGAAAAACATAAGGAGGAAAGAATGAAAAAACAGTTCATTGCCATTACGATGGCACTAATCGGTAGCCTGCTACCGATTATAACAGCACAGGTGAATGCAGCCACCGAGGCCGAAATTGATGATGCCATTCAGGACGGCTTGGCTTGGCTGGCGAGCCAGCAGCGTGCTGATGGTTCTTTCGGGCAGGCGGGGTGGGACTATTATCTGGCAAACACAGCTACAGCGGTACTCTCATTGGAAAACGAGGGGCATTTTCCCGGCGGTGGCTCTTCCTACTCTGATGAAGTGGAGAAAGGGTTGGATTTTATTTTCCAATATGGTCATAAAATAAACATCAATCTTCAGACCGTTGGCTATCCTGGCCGGAATGACGACCCAGACACCAACGGCAACGGTCAAGGTGTTTACTTCGACTCCACTGGCTACACCTACATGTATGAAACCGGTATTGTCATGCAGGCTCTTGTGGCCAGCAGCACACCGAATCGGGTTGTTTCCACAGGTGATCTAAAAGGAATGACCTATCGGGAAGTCATGGAAGACTTGGTGGACTTCTGTGCCTGGGCGCAGATAGACGGTGAGAATGGGCGCGGTGCTTGGCGCTATTCTTATTACAATAATGCAACTGGCTATGGTGACAATTCCGTAGCACAATGGCCCACCCTTGGTCTTGTCGCTGCTGAACAATGGGAGATCTATGCTCCCCAGTTTGTGAAAGATGAAATGCAGCACTGGGTTACCTTTATTCAGGACCCGGTAACGGGCGGCTCAGGATATGATGTTCAAGGCAATTGGATAAACGTTGCAAAAACAGGCGGTTTACTTGTAGAATTCTACTATCTCGGTGATGATAAAGATAGTCCGAGAGTACAAAAGGCCATTGATTACATCAACTCGCGTTGGAATGACGGCCCTTCCGGCGGTTGGTTTGGAAATCTTGGTCATCCTTATGCCATGTTCGGCGTGTTTAAGGGACTCGAGCTGTTACAGATAACAGAAATCCCCAATGCTCAACCAAATACGGAAACCCCGGCTGGTGATTGGTGGGGTCACTACTGTGAATTTTTGGTCAATGATCAGATTCATCCAACATCGGACTCGGGCTATTGGAACGGTTATAACTATGCTGGTCAATACCTAGCAACGCCTTGGTATATAGTGATACTTCAGGCAACTATTTTCCCTGTTTCCGTTGATGTCACAGTACCGGGAACAGCCTGCACAGACACGGGATACGATGTCAGCGTTCACTACAGCGTGGAACGGTTCTTGGCAGACGGGACTTTGACCGTCTATAGAGATGGCGTTGAATACGACACCATTACACTGACCGATTTCCAGGGATCAGACACTGTGAACTACAATATCCCCAGTGATGATCTGGGCGTTTACACATGGAAAGCTGTGCTGAATGTCACCGGCGGAGGAATTACAATGGAAACGGAGGATGCTGCTTCCGGCGAGGCATATGAAAGCCCTCAAGTTTCCGGGATACCCGGTCAGTATGCGCCGTTCTCGACCTTTGATTTGGATGACTATCAGACCTGCGAATGTTCCGATGTCACCTGGCAGGCATTGAATGTCCCTGCAGCTTGGACGGTTACTATTGACACTGACAATGTTGTCACCATAGTTGCTCCGGCAGATGATGTCACCCCGGCGGAGATCACCTTTGAGGCCACGTTCCACTGGGGTCCGATAGATTGTATAGACAGTGCCACTGCGACCTTCTACCCTAACCCAAGTTCGTAGGATTTGTGCTCAAAACACGAAAAAAAGTCCTTTTTGGGGCCTTGCTCCTCTTTCAAATATCTGTAATTACTCATCACAGATTTTCGGATTCTTAATGTAGTGCCAGAGAGTGCG
>NZ_JALAAI010000171.1:0-6292 GCF_052785085.1 Candidatus Electrothrix sp. | reverse complement strand
TTGTTCAGATTATGCGTAAAATAAGGAGAGAAAAGGACTTAAGGGAGTTAATAGAAGAGCATTTTCATCCAGGTGTTCCAGCTATTTAAGTGGTACCAGAGGGATATGTCAGATAGGAAATTATCAGATAAACAAAAGAATACAGCTCGCTTTCGCCCACGGTCTGATCAATGGCCCGATAACGGTCATCGTAATTCATCCGCATGGCATGATGACCTTTCGGCGTGATAATTTCGCTGATCTGATCGTGTTCGTTATACCTGTATTCGGTTCGGTTGCCCCGTCCGTCGGTCATTGCCGTGAGCAGGTCGTCGTCATATGCATAGGACAGGACTATGCGCCTTCAGGCAGTCGGGCTTCGGTGATATGCCCGTTTCCATCATGCTGAAAGGTTATGGAGCGGTTGCCGTCACTGATTTTGCTCAACAGTTCACCGGAGTAGGTGTATGTAATCGTATTGCCGTTCTTATCCTTTATCTCCAGCAGGTTGCCGTCAGAACCGAATTTCCAGCTTTCCTGACTGTGCTTTCTTGTCAGGAGAAAATCTCCGCCGTCCTCGGTCAGCACATCAAAATTATCCGGGGTATCCGCTTTATAGCCGGAACCGTCCTTGATAAAATTCTGGGTATGGCCGTCCGGGAAAAGAATCTGCACCTCTTCATAGATCGGGGCATAGTCCAGCTTTAAAAGAAAGCTGTTGAGATTGGAAGACCAACCCTTGCCAAAGTACTGCGGGGGACCTTCCACCTTTTCCCCGTCTCTACCGTCTTCTGTGAACTCATAGATTGAGGCGGCATCGGTCTGGGTCGCTGCCGAGTTATAGGAACGATTTATAAAAAGGTCGGCATCACCGATACCGGCTACAGCGGCATCAGTCAGGCGCTTCACCTTGGTGCCGGCGAATTTGAGCAGGTAAAACAAAAGCCTGTTTGCCAACCCCACCTCGTTTAAGACTACCCCGAACATGATGATCATGAGAACGAACATGGTAGCCGGGCTGGCAAAGGGGGTCCAGGCTGCCTGGGCGGTCTGGATTTTCAAGAAAATCAGGCCTGATGCGGCCAGAAGGGCTGTGGTTCCGATAGGAACTGCCTCGCTGACCCAGAGAAAAACAACGGCTGCCAGAAGTCCCAGAAACCGCTGGCCTTCTGGGGTAAGGTTTTGGGGACGGGGTAAAAAGATGATGCCAACTGCGAGAGCAAGGGCCACCACGACCTTGATTACTATTGACTGGGTACTTGCGGGTTTTTTATCTTCTGCCATAACAGCCATAACAGCCATAACAATTTTTTTTACCGAAGGTTTGGCACTATAGAATTTTATTAACCGTTACAACGTGTAACAGCATGACATTTAAAACGATAATTATTTCTACCTGTTACCCCCGAACTGAATAGTTGAGCATAATAATATATCATCTTTTATTCTACCGTAAAAAAAATAAAAAGGAACCTTCACCCCTCCACCTTTGTTTTGTAACGGCTGAAGACTTTCATCTTCTCTGCTTAACCAACTTTATCCTGAACCTTTTCCGGCGGAGTTTCTTTTTTACACTCGCCTTCTGTCTTCTGATTGCAAGATGTCTTGCCTAAAAGTTTTTTGATCCTGCTCATAACTTGATGGCAAGTTCCCTCTGCGCGATCTGTTATACTTGGATGCTCATTCATTACGATTTCTCCTGTGCTGCGATTTTTCAGAATGTGATTTTTTGCCATGCAGACTGCCGGAAACAGCTTCGACACCCCGTCGAAGGCTGCCGATGACTGCGGCTAGCTGAAACAGGGTTTCTTCAAGCCCTGGTTTGACCTCTGATTGAAACGCTTTCATCCAAGCCGCCACGTCATGAAAGGTTGCAATACTCTCCTCAATCCGTTCTGTCTGCTCCTGAACGGATCGGACAAGGTTTTTGACCCCGCCTGAAATCGAATCGACTTCATGGGTGACCGAAGCAAGCAGCTTTTCCGCTTCGCGGGCGGTCCGCCGAATCTGAACAAGGGCAAGAATCTCAAAAACAGCCCTCATCACCATGACCGCCGCAATGACCGTGACGCTGATTGCCAGCAGTATCTCCAGAGGTTCAGACACGGATGCTCAGTTTTTCTTTTCTTCGCGGTCAGCCAAAAGCTCTTTCACCTTCCGGCGTGCCTCTGAGAGATGTCGTTCAGCCTCTTTTTGCAAGGTTTTTGCCTGCTGTTCAGCGTCCTCAATGATTTCTTTCGCCTTGGCACTGACATCACCGTACATTTCCTTGGTGTCCTCCACTGCATTGCTGCCTTTTGCCCTGAGATCCGCCCGCATTCTTTTTCCAGATTTCGGGGCAAGGAAAATGCCCGCCAATGCGCCCAGCGCACCGCCCATTAAAAAAAACAGCGCAAAATGACTGGAGTGTTTTTTATATTCTGACATACTCTTCTCCTTTCCGCTTTCTGAGCGGATTTGATCAGCAAGGAATCCATTGCTGAGATTTTTTGTCGAATGCTTCCAAGGTCTTTTCCGGCAAAGGGCCGAATGAACACAAGGATACAACTGCTTTTGCAGGATAGGGGCCGGTTTGCGGAGGAAATAAAAAATCGTAGTATAAAAAGGACTTGTGCGCTGCTTGAAGTACAAAGGAAAGATGCTGCTGCGCTCTCGGCCTCAATATTTGGCTGAAAACCTTGACATGTTGAGGGGTGTTTGGAGGTGAGAGAAGCGAACGGTAGGCTGTGGTGCCCAAGCTCTGCTTTTGGGTACAGACACTGTGAAGCTCCGCTTCATACAAAAAGCAGAGCGCAAGCATCATACATTTAATCGAACGCCGACCTTGCCTGAACAAAGGGCGAACCTAAAAAAACTTGACAAGACAACCAAGAACAGTTCTAATGAAAAATTCATATTGAATAATAATGATGTATCGGTGTTTCGCTTTCCGGTCGAAACGGAAAGTTGCATAAAGCCACAGCCGTCGTGAGGCGGTGTCGGAAAGTCACGGGTCTCCAGAGAGGAGATGGCCGGGCTACCTGCTTTTATTTCTGGTCAGAGAGTATGTTGTGAAATTCTCGAAAAGAGTATCCTGCCGGGATACCGCCCTCAATCATTCTGACAAGCGTATTTCTTTCCGTTCTCTCTGTCCGTTTGTCATCCAGTTGTTTCTCTTTCTGAGCATACATTCTTTACATAATAATCCGCAGAAGAAGCCTTCTTTGTTTTTTCGATGCGGATCAATACTGTTTTTATTTTCCACGCGTCAAAATTTCATTGCAACGGCCCGCAACCTTATTGCCAGGGCTTGCAATTCAATTGCGAAGGCTTGCAAGTCAATTGCGGAGGCTCGCAAGTCAATTGCGGAGGCTCGCAACAAGCTTGCGGGGTCTTGCAATCTTCTTGCGGATACTCGCAGAAAGCCTGCAAGAGGTCGCAAGAAAAAAAGATGTCCTTGTAATTGAGTTGCAAGGGCTTGCAGGAAAGAATCCAGTGCGCGCAATGTAACATACGCCTGTGGCTTCAGAGCTGCGGCGTTTTCATACAACGAAACAGGAGGACACCATTATGTTGACGAGAAGTGTACCAAAGTTGTTGCAGGAAGCAGGAGAAGTAAAAGAGGCCCTGGAAAAGATCGGGGCCGGGCTGCCGGATGCCATCTCAGCGGCTGAGATGGAGGCCAGGATCGCGGCCCTGCAAGCAAAGGTGAGTGAGTTGGATGCGCTCAATGCTGAGCGGATGCGGTTGGTGAATGAAAAAGGAGATATCGCCGAGGATCTGAGTGATTATATTGTCCAGGTTCGGGCTGTGGTCAAGGGGCTTTTCGGGGACGATTCCTCGGAATACGAGATGGTCGGCGGGACGCGGGCCAGTGAGCGGAAGAAGCCGAAGAAGAAGGATAAGGAGGAGTGAAGCTTATGCCCGGAGAGAGTTCTCCGGGCTGTTGTTGGATTATCATTAACGAGGTTGATTATGGAAATGTACAATCCTCCGCATCCGGGAGAGATTATCCGGGAATTCTGTCTGGATGCCTTGGAGTTGAGCGTGACCGATGCGGCCAAGGCGTTGGGAGTGACACGAAAGCGGTTATCCGCTTTGCTGAACGGTCGTTCCAAGATAAGCCCGGAAATGGCCCTGCGGCTGTCCAAGGTCTTCGGGCGCACTCCCGAAGGTTGGCTGAAACTTCAGCTTCAGTTTGACTTGGGCAAGATTAGGAAGAAGGTGGATTTGAGTAGGTTGAAGCGAATGGAGCTGTAAAATTATCGGTGCGGACTCTTAGGAGTATGAGATGGTCGGCGGGACTCAGTGAGCGGAAGAAGGCGAAGAGGAAGGATGGGGAGGAGTGATGTGTTCTGGCCTGGAGAGGGATCTTCGGGCTTTTAGGGATATCCTTTATGGCACATGGAGTCTGCAATGCGTATGAAACCGATTGTACAATCAGAGGAGGTAGAACAATGCAGATCGAGAGTATAAAACAGGAAGCTGGCAGAATTTTAAACCGGTTGCCTGATAACGCCACATGGGATGATCTGATGGAACAGATCTATGTTCGGCAGACCATTGAAGCGGGCATCAGCGACAGCGATGCCGGGCGGACGGTTGATATTAAGGAAGTACGCAGAAGGTTCGGGTTGACGGAATGAAGGTTCGATGGACAGAAAATGCTGTCGGGCATCTTTGCAGTATTTACGAATATATTGCAACCAATTCTCCCGCCTACGGAAAAAGGATGGTTGACAGGATTACCCGGCGTTTTTCTAGTGCCCAAGCTCTGCTTGGGCGCAGACACTGTGAAGCTCCGCTTCATACAAGAAGCAGAGCTTCAGGAATACGTGCTCCCAAGCTGGAGCTTGGGAGCTAGGAAAAGGGGGACAAGGCCGGAGCCTTGAGTGATTACCTTGTCCATGTCCGCCTTTCTGTCAAGGCGGTCTGTGGGCCGGACTCGTCGGAGTACGATATGGTCGGCGGGACGCGGTCCAGTGAGCGGAAGAAGCCCAAGAAGAAGGATGAAGGGGAGGAGTGAAGCTTATGGCCCGGAGAGGGATCTCCGGGCTGTTGTTGGATGTCCGTTGCGGGACGAAATACATCAGCAGTACGGAGTATAATCTGTTATGATTATCAAGTTCAAGCATAAAGGACTCAGGAAATTGTTTCAATCAGGTAATACAGCCGGGATTCTTCCAGAACATGCGAACAGGCTTTGCAAGATTCTTGCCTTGCTTGCAACGGCAGAATTATACCATAATGAACAGAGGAGGTTGCTATGAAATCAATGACCATTCACGGCATAGACGGAGAGCTTGAAAAAAAGCTGACTGAAAGATCAAAACAGTCCGGCCTTAGCCGAAATCGTTTTGTAAAGTTTATTCTGCAAAAAACTCTGCTCTCAGACCGGAAAACGGCACGACGGGAAATGTTTTCCGATCTGTTCGGCAAATGGACGGAAAACGAAAAAAAAGACTTTGAAGGAAGAATCAAAGAGTTGAACAGAATAGACGCGTCGGACTGTCATGAAAACAACACTCTACTTTAACCATACGAGGCAACGGCCTGATCGTGCCGGAATACGTATGGAGTGGATACAGCGGGTGATTGATCATCCGGAAAGGACAGCAATTCAGTCTGACGGCAGAATCAGAAAATGGGCGAAGATTGCTGAAGAGAACAAATATCTGCGGGTGATTCTGCTTGAAGATGGAGAGACAGTTCATAACGCCTTTTTCGACAGGTCATTCAGAGAGGAAGAAGCATGAAAGTGAAATATTTTGCTGATACAGATACCGCGTTGATTGAATTTTCAGATCAAGAAACTGTTGAAACGCGGGAGATCAGTGAGAATGTCTATGCTGATTTTGATGAGAACGGGAACATCGTCAGCATGACCGTTGAGCACGCCAAAGCCAATGCGGGATTACAGGAGTTTTCGTATCAGGAAATGCCGCTTGGCGAGGCGGCGCAGGCAGCAGGATAGCTGCCGGATCAGGGAGTACGCGGGGTGATGATTTCCGGTCTGTTGTTTCCGGGTGGATTTCGGAGGAAGAGGCGGGGATTAGGGATGTTAAGGAAAAACTTGGGAAGGTGGAGGATTGGATTTATGAGGATAAGGAGAAGTTGCGTTTGGCAGGTTGAAGATGACAAAGAGTATTCCGAGTAACCGATCTATGTAATGAATTACCAATGAGTGAATCATGAAAACAATATTTGCAGCAATTCAGCTCGTAAAAAAACACCTAAACATTCAAGCGGGATAACTTAATTACCGAAATTTTTTTTTCCAGCTATTTTCGACTTGACGATTGTCTATTTGTTTGGTGAGATGAAAAAATCAAAC
>NZ_JALAAI010000170.1:0-6465 GCF_052785085.1 Candidatus Electrothrix sp. | reverse complement strand
ATGGAGTAACCTTATGCTCTTCACCGGAAAAAAGATACGTTCTACATTCAAAAATGTCAAAGAGACACTTTCTCCATCAGTTAAGGTAACCGAAAAGGAGCATGAAGAGCTAGTTAATTTTAGGATAAGTGCCTCTGTCGATTCAATACAACATAATACAAATGAAAAAAAGACACCTGCTCGTTGGATTTATCCAAACAAGTCAGTGACGACAGGTAACTACAAGATCAGGAAAGGTTTTTTCTATTTTGGTGGGAAGTTGGAGAGCAGAGACGGTTATTCAACTGACAGCGCATTGATTGATCCGACATTACCTGTCAACGAGGGATCCCCGGATTATGCTGGCGATGACATGAGTTATTGGCCGAGTTACTCTGGAATTACTTCCAGAAGCAGGTCTGCATACCTGGAATGGCTGGCAAGCAATCGAGACAATCCAACCACCTATATCGGTTACGTTTTCTTATATTTTTATGGCCTGGAAAGACGATTGCTTGTAGACAGAGAAAAAGGTCTCGTAAAAAATAAAGAGATTTCCCTCCTGTTTCAAGAGGTAAAACGACTGTTGAAGATTTACGGAACCAATGGTTCTTTTAGAAATTATGCCGTAAATCTATTATCCTACATATGGATATTATACGGAGCAAAAGGCAACACACCATATGAATTACTCTTTATTAATGGCTCACCCAGCCCGGTTTTTTACTATATTTTGGGCAAAACAATTGGGGAGGGAAAACCTGTACCTGCCAAGTTAGCCTTTGCATGGCTCACGACACATTCTGATTACAAGCCGAAAACCCCGGCTAAACGATGTCCCAAAAAATTTCGATTGTTATTTGCAAAAAGGTATAGAGAAGCGTTTCAGCCGGATGGAATGATATTGAAACCCAATAAATCAAAATTGGTGATTACGTATCGGCCTGCAAGTTCATCTCTCCACGCCCCGCATCCTATTGAAACAAATCTACCTGATCCTGAAAAATTACGCGCTCCTATAAATAAGTTAATTGAGCTTGCGGAATCGTGCCAAGAGGAGCTGAATGCCTACAGTCGATTTGTCGGGCGGCAAGGGAATAAGAAAGGTTCTGCGTCAGCTGTAGCCTTATTGCCATCCGATCTTATACCACTTTTGAATCTACCCGGAATTGCACGAATCAAAAAAAATCTTGAAGCCAAACTGACATCTGGATTCGGTTTAATTCCTGTTAACTATATACTACGGCTTATTGGTGAAAGTGCCCTTATTAAACTCAATAAAAAAGAATCTGAAATTGTAGCAAAAATATTGACAACTGTAGGTTATGGTATGGCCCCGGATATACGATTTCATGATGCGAAACCGGAAAAAGGCGGAAAGGCAGTTCTTTATCGGCTGGGAATCGACAAACACCTTGCTCCGGGTAATGATTTTGACCACTTGGTAACAATATTGCGACTCGGTTCTATGGTTGCAAAAATTGACGATCAAGTTGATCGTTCCGAATTTCAGGTTTTAAATACTTTGATACAGCAAAATGGGGACTTGTCTTCAGGTGAAAAAAAGTCTTTAAAAGCATATCTGTACTGGCGCATTTCAGCACCAGCAAATATGCGAGGACTGAAGGCTCAACTCAATAAATTGGATGATCACAAACGGTCTGCGATCAGCAGAATATTAATTGATGTTGCCCACGCAGATGGTCATATAGCCCCTGAGGAGGTAAAGCAGCTTGAGAAGCTGTACAACTCATTAGGACTGGAGAAGGTAGCTGTAATAAACGACCTGCACCAGAGCAAAGCTGAAAGGAAAACTCAGCAAGGAGAACAGACAGCACATCTTACAAAATGTGAAGATACAAATTCTGAAAAAAGTGCGTCAAACGTTATTGATCTTGAACGGCTTCGGCAACATGAAGAGGAAACAGTCGGTGTAAAAAATATTTTGGATAAAATTTTTATAGATTCTGGAGAGAGTTCGGACTTCACTGATCAGACCGTGTCTACAGAGGACGAGCTAACAGGACTGGACACAAAGCAGAAAATGTTTTACAACGAGTTGATAACAAAAGATGAGTGGCAGCGTGATGAAATTTTCGTTCTTTGTGACAAGCTGAACATAATGATGGACGGTTCGATAGAGGCAATTAATGATCTCTTTTTTGAGGCGGCAGATGCTCCTTTGATAGATGAAGACGGAGACATCTTTTACGTTGATCTGGAGCTGCTGTCCGAAGTTTGAATGATTCATTCTGTCTGGAAAACGATAAGGCATTTCACGAACAATTGAGGTGAGTTGATGGTAGTCCAAAAACGTCTTAGACCGAGAGAAAGAGATTCCATACTTCAGTCCCTAAAAGCCGGAGTAACTCCTCGGACAGGCTTACAGCATATCCAGGTAGGGCGGGTTAATGAAGTGAAAGCTATTTTGTCAGATATTGAGCGTATTACCGATGGAGGATCAGCATTCCGCTTGATTATTGGTGATTACGGATCCGGTAAAACTTTTTTTCTTGAGCTAGTCAGATCAATTGCCCAAAAAAAAAACTGGTTACGGCAAATGCGGACTTATCTCCAGACAGGCGAATCCATGCGTCATCCGGTCAGGCAAGAAGTCTTTATTCCGAATTAATGCGCAATATTGCAACACGCAGCAAACCGGCCGGAAACGCTTTGACCAGTATCGTGGAACGTTTTATCACGACGGCACGGCAACAAGCTCAAATAGAATCGCTCTCTGTAAATACTGTTATTGAAAACCAACTTTCCGATCTTTCCGAGTTAGTTGGCGGCTATGATTTTGCAAAAGTTATTGCCGCATACTGGCATGGTCATGAGAAAGACAACGATGCCTTAAAATCTTACGCAATACGGTGGCTGAGAGCCGAGTATTCCACCAAAACTGAAGCAAGAAAGGATCTTGGCGTCAGAACGTTCATTTCCGATGCGTCATTTTATGACAGCCTTAAATTAATGAGTCTTTTTGTTCGTCAGGCAGGATACGGAGGCTTATTGGTTAACTTAGATGAACTGGTCAATCTGTACAAGTTGAATAACAAACAGGCTAGAACATCCAACTATGAACAAATTTTACGCATATTGAACGATTGCCTGCAAGGGCAAGCAGAGTACCTCGGCTTCTTATTAGGAGGCACACCGGAATTCCTGCTTGATCCTCGAAGAGGTCTGTACAGTTATGAAGCCCTGCAATCAAGACTGGCAGAAAACACATTTGCGAAACAGGCGGGCGTTATTGACTATTCCTCTACGACTATCCATTTAGCAAATTTGTCACCGGAAGAACTCTATATCCTGCTGAAAAATATTAGAAATGTCTTTGCCTCTGGTAACGAAGAGGAGTATTTGGTTCCTGAAGAAGCCCTGATCGCATTTCTTGAGCACTGCAACAAGCAGATCGGCGAAGCATATTTTCGTACTCCAAGGAACACCATCAAAGCATTTGTAGATATGCTATCGGTTATCGAACAGAATGATCATATATCCTGGCAGGATCTTGTCCGCTCGGTAAATGTTACTCAAGAAACAAACAGTGATATGCCGGATCAGAATATGGATAAAGAATCTCATGAAGAATTAGCTGGATTTACCATATAGCTTTACCAATGGATCCTAAAAATCCATTCTATCTCCTAGCCCCACTGGTACAGAAGTGGGTTTACAAGCAGCGATGGAGCGATCTTCGAGACATCCAGAAAGCGGCAATCCCTGTTGTTCTTCAACAGAAGTCAGATGTCATAATAAGTGCTTCAACAGCAGCAGGCAAAACTGAGGCAGCCTTTTTGCCTGCTTGTTCCGCAATTGCAAATCAACGGACCGGGATAGGAATTCTTTACATAAGCCCCCTCAAAGCCCTTATTAACGATCAATACAGAAGGTTGGAAAGTTTGTGTGACCTTCTTCAGCTCCCGCTCACCCCGTGGCATGGCGATATTGCCCAGTCAATAAAACGAAAATGTAAAGTAAAGCCAGCAGGCATCCTGCTTATTACACCGGAATCCTTAGAGGCATTAATGGTTCGCGAATCCGGTTGGTTGGCTTTACTTGCTGATTCTCTGCAATATATTATTATTGATGAATACCACGCTTTTCTCGGTTCCGAGAGAGGTTGTCAGCTCCAGTCATTAATGCACAGACTGGAACACTTGCGTCAAAAAGATGGCTTTATTCCACGGATTGCCTTGAGTGCAACGTTAGGTGATATGGAACAAGTCAGGAGGTCCTTGCGCCCTCCTTATGCTCAGATTCGCAATGAATTAATTCAAAGTAACAAAAATCATGGGCGGGTGAGATTGCAAATCAGAGGTTATTATGAGCCATCACGAATTGAAAAAAACAATAAAGAAAACAAGAACAATAATATAACTCCTCCTGGTGACAAAGAAATTGCTCACGAACTTTATACGCTCTTACGTGGTGACTCTCATTTGATTTTTGCTAACAGCCGAGGAAGAACCGAAAGGTTTGCAGCTCTGTTGGCTGATATCTGCAAGAAGAATATCGTGCCGAATGAATTTTTTCCTCATCATGGGAGCTTATCTAAAGAATTGAGGACTGAACTTGAAAGAAGATTACAAAAAGAACACCTCCCTACGACTGCAATATGCACAATGACATTAGAACTTGGAATTGACATCGGCAAAGTCAATTCCGTTGCCCAAGTCACAGCACCTCATTCCGTGGCTAGCCTGCGGCAGCGTCTCGGTAGGTCAGGGCGCAGAGACAATACAGCTGTTTTAAGGATGTTTATTCTTGAAAAGGAAGTAGAAAAAAATTCTCACATGAGCGATTTGCTTCGCTTGCAACTGTTGCAGAGTATAGCAATCATACGTCTGTTGCTAAAAAAGTGGTATGAGCCAGCAAATATAACGCAGCTCCACTTATCTACATTAGTACATCAGATACTTTCGGTTATTGCGCAATGGGGTGGTGTCAGGGTAGAGCAGTTATGGCATCTCTTCTGTGTAACCGGTTCATTTTATCAAGTCAGCATTGACTGTTTCAAACGTCTTCTCAGACAAATGGGAAAAGAAAAGCTACTTTTTCAACTTAATGATGGTCAATTGGTTTTAGGAGAAAATGGAGAAAGGCTCACAGGGCATTACAGTTTTTATGCTGTATTCAACACACCTGAAGAGTATCGAATTGAATATAAAGGAAAAACGCTTGGATCTTTTCCTATTGAATATCCAGTTGTAGTTGATCAAAATATTATTTTTGGTGGGAAAAGATGGAGGGTTTCCCAAGTAGACTCGGAAAAAAAAGTAATACGGGTAAGCAAAGCAAAGGGTGGGCAACCGCCTCTTTTTTCTGGCGTGGGGATATATATTCATGACAAAGTACGAAAGGAAATGTTTGAAATATACAGTAATGGTGAATATCAGATTGTAAAAGGCGACTCTCGGATAGATTACCTTGATTCCAAGGCAAAGAAATTATTTCAGGAAGGCAGAGATTTTTTCAAGAATGCAGGATTGGATAAAAGTCCTTTTTTTGCACATGGTGACACAATATATATTTTACCTTGGCTGGGCGACAAGATAGTCAACACGTTAGCTACGATGCTTGTGGGGCAAGGTTTCCGAGTGACAAATAGCTCAGGAATACTTGAAATACAAGGAACAAGTATAAATGAAATTTGTTCTGTATTTAACAGGATACTCACGTCGCCTCAACAGACTCCTGAAAAGTTAGCGAGGTGTGTTCCAGAAAAAAAGACGGAAAAATTTGATCAGTTCCTCTCTGAACAATTGCTTTGTGAAACGTATGCGGCAAAGGCATTCGATATAGACGGTGCTTATCAGTGGATGCGCCAAGTCCTTGCATGAACATGTTGATTAAATAGCTTTGTAAAAAACTGAAATCAAATATATTCACCCTGACATACTGTTCCGCCACCGATCTTAAAAGACCACCACATTTTCATGGCTGCACAACAAAAAACAGACTGGCACCGGCTGCTGGGCCTGATCTTTATTGATGCATCTGTTCAGCGGTATCCCCAAAGAGGTCGAGTTTGCGGCCCGGCAATATAGAGGCAAAACCCAGGAAATCAGCACCGTGCTGAACAGCCTGTTCGATAATTACAACCTCGCCGGAAGAGATTGAGCTGTATTTGCAGAAAGACGGCAAAAAGAGAGGAAAATAACGAACCAACATAACTCAAGAGTTCAACAAAATCAGCTCAAGGGGACTTCCCGAGAAATCCGGCAAAAACCTACTCCTGACATTCAACAGAACTCTGATACACAGGCAACACCCGCAAGGCATCCACCCGGCTGTTGGGAATAACCTCAGTGTAACCGTTCACCCGCCTCATTCCACACAAAAAAAGATTGGACAAAAAAAGAAGATCACGATAGTTTAACCCAACTTTGCGATACCGAGAAAATAATCCTTTTGAAATCAGCATGTTAAGTGTTTTGGCAATTCGTTCTTGGCACCACAGATTTTTTTATTTTCATTTTT
>NZ_JALAAI010000169.1:0-6564 GCF_052785085.1 Candidatus Electrothrix sp. | reverse complement strand
GTCTTTTTTAGTCGGCATGCGCATCCAGCTTAATAAATGCGCATTTAAAGGACGACTCAAGAATGGCATACTTTGACATGCAACGCAATGAAATTATTCAACAGGAGAGAAATTCAGCAGATACTAAATAATGTGCAGCTGATGACAGAACGTCATTTGTGTTCTTCCAAAGGTCTTTTTTCCCGTCTCCGTTCCCATCTACAGCGTAATGGTAAAAAGTTGAGGGCATAAACTGAGGCTGACCCATTGCCCCTGCCCAAGAACCTGTCATTTCTTGAACAGTTATGTTTCCGGAATCAAGCATGGCTAATGCGCAAAACAACTCATTCGTAAAGAAATCACGTCGCCTTCCTTCATAGGCCAAGGTTGCCAAGGTATTGACAGTAGAAAAATTCCCGGTAAAACCACCAAAATCACTTTCCAGCCCCCATAAGGCAACTAAAATTTCAGGAGGCACACCATATTTACTTTGAATCCTTTGTAATATCTTGGCATTCTCTTTCATTTCTCTTTCTCCGCGTTTAATCCTGGAGAGAGAGATCGAGTTGTTCATATAATTTGTAAAAGAAAGAGAATATTCTTTTTGTTTCCTGTCAAACTGAACAACCTTGTCGACCAACTGCACATTTTCAAAAGCGGCCTGAACAGCATTGCGCGAGATACCTTTTCTCGTTGCTTCTTTTTTAAAGAAAGCAAGCCATTCATTAAAGGAAGAAAAATCTTGTATGGTTACTTGCTCGGGAATATCAGCAGGCAGTAAACATATTGCTGACTGGTTGAAACTGCCACGCTCATCTGTTGCATTTTTTCGTTTTTCCTCTTTGGTCAAGATGGGCACATCCTGTTTTTCCTGAGCATAAGCCTGCTTTGAAAAGGACAATGCTTTTTTATTAAAATGCGTTGATTGTATATTTTCCGGCACCTGTAAAAAAAATGCGAAAAAGGATACTAGGACGAAAGTAATATTTTTCATTTTAGCAACGTGTACATACCGTTTTTTCAACATAAAAGTCTCGTCGAGTATGGAATACCGGGTGTGGTCATGGTGATCGACAACAAAGGAAGTGGTCATAATAATAAATGAGGAGTTATGTGCGACACAGTATCTGTGTGACACAAAAAGTTGCAATATGCAACCCGAGAGAGTAAGCTAAAAATAATCCCAATGAATTTAACGAGACCTCAACACAAGGAGAGAGCATGTCTACAGCAGTCAAAATTTCAAATGATTTAGTGGTAAAGGCTAAAGTACAGTCAAAAGTCTTTAAACGATCCGTAGCCGGTCAAATTGAATACTGGGCAAAAATCGGTCAAATAGTGGAAGAGAATCCCGACCTGCCCTTGCCGTTCATCCAGGATATACTCATCGGAAAAGAGCAGGTTAAATCCGGTCAGGGAACTCCATATGTCTTTGGGGAATAAGAATGAGCCAAATTGCCGAAGTGATTCAGGCACCGCTCTTTGCCCGACAAAAAAAGAAGCTGAACAAAACGCAAAGAAAAAAATTAGACGAAGCTGTTAAAACAATAATGGCTGATCCGGCAGCGGGCAAGGCGAAATCCGGTGACCTACAGGGAGTGCTGGTCTACAAATACAAAATCGGCAATAAGCAGGTTCTGCTTGCGTACGAAGTTGTGGGCACTACCCTCTATCTGTACACCTTTGGCTCGCATCAGAATTTTTATCAAAAACTAAGCAAGTACATTCATCAATAACCTGATACCGCCAATTAATGCTCCTTCTGATGATCTTGCGCAGCGCGAATCTTCAGCATGATGATCATATGTTCCAAACGCTGTAATTCATCCAGCTCCTCCTGCTCGGCAAGGGAGAGACAACCAGCTTCATTCAGCGTCAAGAGACGGCGCAGACGGAGTTGTGCCGATTCTGATATATGGAACGCAGCTATTTCTTTCGCTTCAGGATTGCTGCATAAAAAATCAACAACCTCTGAGGCAGTTGCGGATGTCGGTGTTTTAAAACCAGCAAGACTTAACTCTATCACAGTCGAAAGCCAAGGGCCGACTGCTTTGCAACGATCAGCCACTTCATCCGAAAGTTGAACCGTCATTTGCACCATACTTTCCTCCTTACTACCTGCAATAGTATTTTTCCGAAAACAGAAACGTTTACCTGATTATACCCTGCTCAACATATCCGTTCCAACGGGAAAATGTTCTTCGACGAATATGCTGTAATTTCACAACCCGCCAACAACCGTCAGCAATTCTTCCAGCCGATACGCCCCCTCAACCTCCTTGCTGTCAAAGACCATGAAATAACGGAAGGCATTGCCCGCCTTTGCGGCCCAGGCCCGGCCCAGTTTCAGTTTGCGGGCGGAATCCGAGTTGTCCCGGTCATCGCCCTTGGCTTCCAGCAGGAGGGTGGTACCATTGCGGGTGCGGATGAGAAAATCCGGGTAATGGTTGAGAAAGCCGTTGATGCAGAAGCCTTTACGCTCGATAATCTTATGCCAGAACAGGATATTGTCCAGATTAGCGACCTCGTTGATAACCTTGGCTTCCCAGTTGTTCAGGCGGCCCTCGGCCTCATACAGGCTTTTCGGGACAGCCGGGGCTGTTTCCAGAGGATGAATACTGTCCGGCAGGATATAGTCCTCTTGCAGCAGGATCTTATCCGCATCCAGCCATTGATAAAACAGGGTCTCGGCATACTCCGCAGCCAATTCCCTGATCTTGGCCTTGATCTTGTCCCGGTAGCTGTACTCCCGCTCCAGGCAGTCATGAATCTGCTCGCTGCTCATGTCCTCAAAAATGCGGCGGACATACTTTTTCACCTCCTGATCAGCAATGGGATACATATTGCCGATCAGGTCGCAGAGGCGACGGGCCACCTGCTGCTTGCGGGATTCCGGGGGCAGGGCAATCAGATACTCCACCAGTCGCTCTCGGGTGGTGGAGCCAAGCTTCCAAAAGCTGGGACGGTAATCATGATCGCCCACCTCTTCCAGGTCGATCTGATAGGCATCGTCGCGAATGGTCTGAAAATCAATCCGGCTGTCAGCCTGACCAAGACGAAAGCCCTTGAGCAGTTCTTCTTTGTTCAGCAAAAAGGTGTCCTCGAACAGGCTCATGCCCGGAACCCGGATATAAAAGCGGGGCAACCGCAATGCGGCAAGCTGTTCCTGGAACGGCCCGCTGATTGTAAAGTCGTGCATCTTTTCCCGCACCTCCTCGGCAATGCCCTGGGCATTATCCTGCCCAGCCTGTTCTTCATATTTCCGGCTCTGCGCTTCCGCATGTTCCAGCATACCTGCAACAAGGTTATCAGCCGCATTGTCCAAACCACCCGGCGGCAGATTTCCCTGACCGTTCCCCTCGTCCGTCTTTTCCAGAGGAGTTGTTTCCAATGGAGCCAGAGATTGCGCTGCCCCTTTGGTTTCGCTATCTTGGGGCGTGAGCGGAACATCAAACAAGCCCGGCTGACTCACCGTCCCGCGACTTCCGCCCGATTCCTGCCCCTGTTCCGCGTCTGGTTCCGTACTCGGTTCTGCCACCTCAGCGGCTCGCACGTCCCGCCTGCTAAAACCGGCCTGATTCAAACCGGCAACGATCTTATCCAGGGTGCCGAGAAAATCCGCTGACGAGGCCAGCACATAGGAGTTGTTCAGCAGGTTCTGATGCTGGCGGCGGGCGTATGGCTGGCGGAGAACCCGGCCCACGATCTGCTCCACATCCACCTGGGAATGGCGGTTGGCCACGGTGGCCAGGATATAGGCAAAAGGACAGTCCCAGCCCTCTTTCAGGGCATTGACCGTGATGATATAACGGATCGGACAGGTCGGCGAAAGCAGGTCCTGATTCTTCAGCTCGTTGATCTTGGCCGTCTTGATGGCGATTTCTTCTTTCGCAATCCCCAAATGGAGGAGTCGTTTCTTGATATCCTCAAAGGTGGAACGATCCTCCTTGCCAGTCTTGGATTCGGCCTGGACCAGGACAATCGGTCGGATATAATCGCCACCAGCCTCCTTTTCCGTTGTCGCCTGTTTTTCCAGATTATTGCGCAGCTGGATAGCATTGCTGACAACCTCCTTGGCGGAACGATGATTATAGACGATCACCGGCAGCTTAACCATGTGATAGGTCTTGAGCTGGGCCGCATCCACATAACTGATGATGTTGCTCTTTGTGCGCGGCGTGGCCGTGAGATCCAGGATCAGGCCGGGATTAAAGTTCTCCAGCATCTCCAGGCTCAGTTTGGACCGGGCATTATGGCTCTCATCCACGATACAGAGCGGCTTCATGCTGCGGATGACATTGATCAGGGCGGATTCATCGGTTTCAGCCAGCACCTCGGCAGGGTCCATCTGACGGACAAAGCCGTCCAGATTGGGATTTTCCTGATACGCCTTGCGGCCCTCTTTATTGCCGGTGCGAAAGGAGGCATAGCTGAGAACGAAAATATTGAGCTGCTCATGCACTGCGGCGGCATTGAACCCGGCTCCCTGAAGAAGTGTGTCCTTGGCATAGACCGCCACCCGCCCGCTGAACAGGCTGTCCAGTTTGCGACGATAGGGATGGCCCGGATCAGAAAGTGCGTTCAGGGTCTGGTCCAGAATGGCGTTGGAGGGGACCAGCCAGACCACGGCCCTGGGCGCTTTGCGGCGGTAGATGTTCAGGGCCTCAAAAACCGTGTGAATGGCATTGGCCGCGATAAAGGTCTTGCCTCCACCGGTGGGTACCTTGATGCAGACATGGGGAACCCGTGGAATGCTCTGTTGATACGGCTCGGGCCGGGCCACACTGCGCTGGTGCCAAAAGGCTTGAAAGGCATCTTTCAGGTTGCCGCGCTGTTCCAGGTGCCGAAGAAAATCAGCCAGATCGTCCAGAACCTGCTGCTGATAGGGAAGGAGTTCCATAAGGCCGCCTAAAATCGGGAGATATCCCGAGGGATTTTTTTGAAGCGGATGCAATGCCTGTGCATGAAATCGCTGTCCAGCAGGCAGACATCGGCGTAGATGAGATAGGCCTCGTTTTTCCGGGTCAGGGTGGCCAGGAAATCCATGTTGAGGAAGGTGGCCTGGTCCGGCTGATAATGGAAATAATAGCCCATGCGGTCTTTTTCGCCCAGCCAGGCTGGATGCTCGCCCTGTTCCGCGCCGGGAAGCTGTTCCGTGCGGGCCACATAATCGCGAATCTTGGCAATGCCGATGGATTCGTTGAGATTGTCCTCGTGATCAAAGATGCGCTCGCCCAGGGTGTAATAGCTGAAATCACCGCCTGTGCCGGGCACGGCTTTTGTGTCTTCGCCGTAGCCGTCAATCACCCGCCTGACCCGCTCGGCGGTGATGGTCTCGGCATAGTCCATCATCTCGATGAGGATGAACTTGCGGTTGCCACCGTCTTTTTTGTTGAGGTTGAGGACGGCGTGAGCTGTGGTGCCGGAACCGGCAAAGGAGTCAAGGATGATGGAGTTTTTGTCGGTAACAAGATTCAGTAAATATTCAACCAACCGGCTCGGTTTCGGGAAAGAGAACGCTTTTCCATCCCCTAAAATCACCTTGATTTCGTTGGTACCCTGCTGAGTATAAATATCTTCAATAATCGAATATGCTTTAGCTTTTCGTTCCTTCCCATCAATTGTTTTTAGATACTGCTTATAAGAAACCGTCCAGATTCCCTGCTTCTCCTTAAAAACCAACTCATCATTCTCTTGAGCGGCAATAGCTCGATCACGAGACCATTGCCATTGTTTTTCTGGCCAAACTTCCTCTCCATTATGAGTTATTGGATAACGTAAATTTGGTCGCATATCCATGCTGTTCGTTGCAAGCGGCTGTAAACGGTATGGCCCCCGATACGCAAATTTATCGTCTTTGAACTTATAATATTTCAATAACTTTTCATTGGGCGGCAATTCAAGCAAGCCGATAGATTGCTTATTTTTCGCAAAACACAATATGTATTCATGAACATTGACAATATGTTTAGATTTTGCCCCTCCACCATAGCTCTTTTTCCAAACAAAGGTTTCTATTTTGTTACCGGCACCAAACAATTCTTCCAAAACCATTTCAAGATAACGATGCTCATTTTCGTCAATACTAATCAAAATAACCCCATCAGAGGCCAACAACCGCTTCAACAACTGCAAACGCGGATACATCATGCACAGCCACTTATCATGCCGACAGAAATCCTCCCCCTCTTTGCCCACCACCTCCCCCAACCAGCGGACAATACGCGGATCTTTCACATTATCATTATAGACCCAGGACTCATTGCCCGTATTATACGGCGGATCAATATAAATGCATTGCACCCGGCCTTCGTATTCCGGCAGCAGGGCCTTGAGGGCCTCCAGATTATCCCCGTGAATAATCCGGTTCTCGCTTTCCTCGGCATTATAGGTGGATCGGCGGTCCAGGCAGCGCACCGGCACCTCCAGATGAGTAACCGTTCACCCCCCTCATTCCTCACAAAAAAAGATTGGACAAAAAAAGAAGATCACGATAGTTTAAGGGTCACAACGTTTTTTACGAGATCTATCCACGTTCTGAGTTCGCATGCACCTATCCAGAGAAGAGTTGCGAAAAATAGATAA
>NZ_JALAAI010000168.1:0-6669 GCF_052785085.1 Candidatus Electrothrix sp. | reverse complement strand
AGGCTGAATTCCGCCTGGAAAGTGTTCGACATCAAGCTGCAGTAACACTGACAAACGAAAAAAAATGCTTATTGGGCATCTCGGACAACTGAAATTGCTCTATGCTGGGGTACTTTTCAACACCCTTTTGATGTATTTTTATTTAAACAATACATGTTGCGCAGGAGCTTTCAGATGTTTGAATATTGTGTTTACTCATTGGTTAGGAGCGGTTACATGTTGAGATAGAGCTTTCATACATGCGAATGCTGTGTTCAAACGTACGAACGAAGCATTCACACGTTGCACAGGAGCTTTCAGATGTTTGAATTCCCTGTTCACTCGTTGGTTAAGAGCAGTTACATGTTGAGATAGAGCTTTCATACATGCGAATGCTGTGTTCAAACTAACGAAAGGAGCATTTATACGTTGCACAGGAGGTTTCAGATGTTTGAATGCTCTGTTTACTCGTTGGTTAGGAACGTTTACATGTTGAAACAGAATATTCATACGTGTGAATGCTGCGTCTCAACGCTTGAAAAATGATACAGTTTGATTGCCCGGAGATTACAGAGGAATGGAGATAGACCTTCTTACCCTTTAAGAAACAAATAATGCGACCCTGTTAAAGGTACTTTATCGGATATGTAACAGGTTGATGAGCTATGATCAAAAGAATTGCTTCGTTTTTTCAGCAGGAGAAGATCACTTTCAGCTTTCTCTTTATTTTTTCCGGCCTTGCCTTGGGAGTAATCCTCTGCTTTATCTGCATTGCATTCTACGCACTATCCTTGTCAAGGGGGAACTCCACGGCTGTACTCGCAACGCTTTTTATGGTCACTTGCGCCTCATATCTTATCGGTAATGCCTTTGGTTTTCTTTTTGGCATCCCGAAAACGATGCAGGAGCGGGATGGCATGAAACCTGAAAACAGAATATCCTATCAGATCAATACAAACTTGGAACAAATTTCTGACTGGCTGACCAAAATGCTTGTCGGTGCCGGTCTTGTGGAGTTTAAAGAACTGGTAAAATTTCTTGTGAACATTTCAACAGATATTTCTGCAGATATTGGCCATCCAAATGCACAGTCAATTATCATCGCATCAATCCTCTGTTTTGCAATTCTAGGATTTTTTATCACCTATTTTGGCACGAGGCTGTATATAGCCAATGCGCTTGCTTCGGCGAATACTGAACTGCAAGGGATTTCAGAAGAAAAATGAAGTTTACTTGGTATTATGGATATTAAGATAGTACGTCAGGCGATAGCCGAATTTTGCGTTGAATTTATCAGTTCTCCCTATCTATGCTATACAGAACATGGTCAACATGCGCTGTTTTACACGCAGTTATATAACCTTCTTCCAGAAGGAGAAAGATATATGACGTACCAACATCAACAGATTTGTATCCTTCAAAAGGAGTATCCAACCAACGCAACGTTGGGCAAACCACGACGACAACACTGGGATGTGACTGTTTTATCTACACTACCACCAGAAAAACCAAGAAAAGAAAGTTACGACTATTTGCCCTTGTCAGCCTGTATTGAATTCGGTCTCAATGCAACACAAGAACATTTAGAGGATGATATAGAACGACTTGGACATGCAGATGCAAATGTCAAGCAAGGATTCATAGTACATCTTTATCGATTATCTAACGCTGGGTGTAAGTTTTCTGGCCGAGACTGGTCTTCCAATTCTAAACAAATACTTACGCCTCAACAGGTAGGCAAATTAACCGCAGGCCAGTCTGTGGAAATATACTACGGCATGGCGGACAGCACAGGCAAATATAAATCTGGTGTATGGCGTATCAATGGCGGTAATGTGGAGTCCATGCTATAAATTATCTGCTGAAAATCGCCCTGTATCTTGAAGAGCAAGGGCTGTTTCTGCCCTTTATCTGCACCCCTGAACAACTGCTTGGAGCCGACAATGAGAGATGAAATTATTGATGAAGTTCGGACAATGCGTGAAGCGCATGCTGAAAAATTCAACTTCGATCTGGATGCTATTTATGAAGACATAAAACGTAGCGAGAAAGAACATATCGCACGCGGGGCGGAATTTATTGATCCGCCGCCAGTAACACCGGGCATACCGCATTCTGCGTATCAAAAGATTCGTTTTGCCAGTCATTCTGGAAAAACAGCACCGTAGCAAGGAGGCGCGCATGAACAACCCTCAATCTGCTTCAAACCAACGCTACACTGTTGACGATTACATTGCATGGGATGACGGATTCCCTCCCTGAAGCCTGAAGAACTTCTTGATCAATTTGAGGGAAAATGAAAATTCTGCTCGACATACAGGTAGTTCTCTGGTTTATCAATGGGATTATTAATACAAATCACTTCGTCTTTATTACTAAGCAAATATTTTTAATATGACAAACACCGACTCTACCGCCAAACCCCTTGACTTCGTTCGCCAGATCGTCGCTGATGACCTGAAAACCGGCAAGCACAGCAACATCGTCACCCGGTTTCCGCCGGAACCTAACGGCTTCCTGCACATCGGCCATGCAAAATCCATCTGCCTGAACTTCGGCATTGCCAAGGAGAACAAGGGCGTGTGCCATCTCCGCTTTGACGACACCAATCCAGGCAAGGAATCCACTGAATACGTGGATGCCATCCAGAAGGACGTGCGCTGGCTGGGCTTTGACTGGGGTGAGCACCTCTATTACGCCTCTGATTATTTTGACCAGCTCCATGCCTTTGCAATTGAGCTGATCAAGATAGGCAAGGCATACGTCTGCCATCTCAGTGCGGACGAGATGCGCGAGTACCGGGGCACCCTGACCGAGCCGGGCAAGGAAAGCCCGTACCGCAACCGCCCGGTAGAGGAAAACCTGGCCCTGTTCGAGCAGATGAAAAACGGAGAGCTGGCCGAAGGCACCTGCTCCCTGCGGGCCAAGATCGATATGGCCGCGCCTAATATGATCATGCGCGACCCGGCCATCTACCGGATCATGAAAAAGCACCACCACCGCACCGGCGATACATGGTGCATCTACCCGATGTACGATTTCTGCCACTGCCTGTCCGACATGATCGAAGGCATCACCCACTCAATATGTACTCTGGAGTTTGAGAACAACCGGGCCATCTACGATTGGGTACTTGATACGCTCCGAACACCCTGCCGCCCACGCCAGTACGAGTTTGCCCGCTTGAACATCAACTACACCGTGATGAGTAAGCGCAAATTGCTCCAGCTTGTGAATGAAGGACATGTGGAGGGTTGGGACGACCCCCGGATGCTCACCATATCCGGCCTGCGCCGCCGGGGCTACACACCCGCCTCAATTCGTCATTTCTGTGATACCATCGGAGTGGGGAAACGGGATTCCTGGATTGATATGGGGGTGCTGGAGAATGCCGTACGCGATGACCTGAACGTGCATGCGCCCAGAGTCATGGGCGTGCTGGAGCCTTTGAAGGTCGTGATCACCAACTACCCGGAAAACCAGGAGGAGGAGCTGGAGGCCCAGAATCATCCCCAGAATCCTGAAATGGGGACGCGCACCCTCCCCTTTAGCCGGGAGATCTATGTGGAACGAAACGACTACATGGAGAACGCGCCCAGAAAGTTCTTCCGCCTCACTGAGGGTCGGGAGGTGCGCCTGCGCTACGCCTATCTGATTACCTGTGACAAAGCAATCAAGGACGAGAACGGCGAGGTAGTTGAGCTGCACTGTACCTATGATCCAGAGACCAAGGGTGGCTCGGCCCCGGACGGTCGTAAGGTCAAGGGCACCATCCACTGGGTTTCTGCCAAGCACGGCATCCCGGCTGAGGTTCGTCTCTATGATAGACTCTTCAGCGTGGAAAGCCCGGATGCAGATAAGGAAAAAGACTTTAAGGAGTTCATCAACCCGGATTCCTGTCAGGTGCTGGAAAACAGCATCCTGGAACCCTCGCTGGCAAAACTTAGCGTGGATGATCGGGTACAGTTTGAACGGCAGGGATACTTCTGCCTGGACAGCAAGGAAAGCCAGCCGGGCAGGCCGGTCTTCAATCGCATCGTGACCCTGCGGGACAGCTGGGCCAAAATGCAGATGAAAAAATGATAAGCCACCCTTTTCATGTTGATTACTGATGGTTGCAGGGAAGGATGACGACAAGCCTTAGCAGAACTGGGGCAAAGGAAAGAGGTTCAGCCTCTCCAGGAATAACAAGAGAATATAAGAGATCTTCACCTAACCTTGAAAACACATCAATCCGGTACCAGAGCAGCACAGCAGGAAAAAAAACGGTTCTGGGCATTTCATGCCATGATGCTGCTCTGTGCTGTCCTGGTATCTACCTCATTCACAGCAAGCAAGGCCATTGCCCACGGCATGAACCCTTCCGTGCTTACCCTGCTTCGTTTCGTGATTGCGGCCCTGCTCTTTCTCCCTTATGTCCAATATAAACACGGGGTCCATCTACCGGAGAAAAAACGCCTCATCGGCTATGCCTGTATCAGCTTTGTCCTGACCAGCTTTTTCTGGCTCATGTTTCTCTCGCTCCGGTCAACTACTGCTCTGAACACCGGGGTAATTTTCACCTTGGTGCCCAGCATCTCTGGCCTGTACAGTGCTGTACTGCTCAAAGAGCGCTTAGGAAAATACAGACTCATTGCCATGTTTCCTGCAACGGTTGGGGCGATATGGGTGTTATTTCGGGGTAGCCTGACAGAGCTTCTGGCCTTTAATCTCAATTCCGGCGATCTGATTTTCTTTATCAGCTGCCTGTTTATGGCCTTTTACACGCCTCTTGTTAAGTTATTTCACCAGGAAGAACCTATGTCAGTTATGACCTTCTGGATCATGGTTACAGCCTGTGGTTGGCTTTTCCTGTTTTGTGGACACCAGCTTCCAGGCGTCGCTTGGGGCACTGTCCCGTTAAAAATCTGGGCTGGAATAATCTACCTTGCTATCTTCTCGACCATCATCACCTTTTTTCTTACTCAGCGCTGTACGCTTTCTCTTGGGCCAACCAGGGTCATGGCCTACAGCTATCTCTATCCACCATGTATTGTCCTGATAGAATGGGGCTTGGGTCATCCCCTGCCTTCATTCCATGTCGTACCAGGAGTGGGATTGATTATTGCAGCAATGTTTATTGTCCAGCAGGGAGCAGAAGACCACACTGTTTGGCAAAAATTCTAACGAGAACCAGCAAAAGAGAAAGGGTGGAACCTAGTATTTTACTCCACCCCGGAAGGATAAGAGGAGAGTTATAGAGAAAACGCCCTACTTAATACCGTTTTCATTCAAAAAACTACTATACTCCTTATCAGCCCCTTTAATATGGGTTTGCAGCCACTTGCTGAGAAATTGAAGAACATTGACTGAAACCGTTGCCCGGCCTGCATCAAACTCCTTTTTAAATTCTGTTACCTTCTGAACAAAGGCAACATGTTCTTTCTTATGTTCAGCAGCTCCAGGATATTTGACCTGTTGAAAATAATTTTCCTCAGTTTGAAAATGAGAGGCTGTATATGCGATCAGCCCATCCAAGATTTCCCCAAGAACATCCTTGCCATGCCCTTCTTTCATAGCGTCCGTGAGTTCATTGACCATCTCAACAAGTTTTTTATGCTCCCGGTCAATCCTGCTCACATTTACGCTAAAACTATCATTCCATTTGATAAGACTCATATTTTTAACCTCCCTTTTCGGATTACAGCCTTTTGACAAACCACAATGTTGCACATATTCTATCTTTTTTCCTGCAAACAAGATAGTAAGTTTTTGCTTTTGTCTCCCCATTCGCTCATTTCAAAACGCAGTTCGGAGAATTTTACCAAACCTGACTAAAAAACCCTGATTTCGATGTCGAAGAGGGTGAAATTCGTTTATGTGGCAACAAATTTCTCGCTCTTCAACATGTGGAGCGAAAAACCATCTGGAATTGATTTTGCGCAAAAAAAATAAATCATGCAAGTACAGGGAGTTGGAAATTCATCAAACTACAAAAAAAATAAGCGAATGGATCCAAATTGAGTCGTTGTATGATTTCTCTTTGTAAATTCGATAATGTTTTTAAGGAACGAACAATAACATTCCCAGCCTGATCAGTAATAATAGTGAGACTAATTCTCGAAAAAGCCTTTAGGATTCTCTCCGCAGAAGGTTTCTCTTTGATTTTTCTTCGGTTCTCAGGATGCACGCCCGACAGTCCGGTCTTTTCTTCCTTTAATGAACGCTGAACAACAAACTCTATCAACGTCATAACCCTGACACACAAGGTCAGCAAGTAGGTCATGCCTTCAATCTGGTCGTCTTTTCGAACAAATAACGGAGCGATATCCCATGACACGCTTCATATCCACCCCTTCAGAGTCTCCAGAGGGATATTCCTCCATAATCTCAGACCACTTTGAAATGAAATCCTTGCCTATTCCTTTAAGCATATTTACCCCGGAGGCATCCCAAAGCGGCTTGTCAAGGAACTCTGCCAACACAGCAGCATCCTGCCGGATTCTCTTTTTATTACCATGATGAACCACATGAACACGAGAGCTGTCTTTGAGGATCAGATTGATCTCATAACAGCAATTCCCCAGCAATTCAGCTCGTAAAAAAACACCTAAACATTCAAGCGGGATAACTTAATTACCGAAATTTTTTTTTCCAGCTATTTTCGACTTGACGATTGTCTATTTGTTTGGTGAGATGAAAAAATCAAAC
>NZ_JALAAI010000167.1:0-6712 GCF_052785085.1 Candidatus Electrothrix sp. | reverse complement strand
GTAGGAAGCGCAACGCCTGTCCGTGGAAATATCTCGCTGAGGTTATCACGGCTCGGCGCCAGGGGCTGGATGTGCCTCCTCTGCCTCTTGCTGCGTAAAAAAAATGAGAGGGGTCTGAACGGTTACCCCGTAACGCTTCCTTGCTTACTCTACTGAGAACCGCATAATACAGCGAGACAATTCCGCAAAGCAGGCAGGTACCTCGAAGAAGATAACCGAGAGACGTATAGTCGGTATTGAAAACAAAGCTACGATGACTCGGCTGCAAACCGAAGTATATGGTCAACACACCCAAGGCAATGCCGACCAATGCAATGATAACGGAACGAATGTAGAACTGAGACGGGAGCTTCAATCATTCCTCTTCAGTAGCTTTGCTGCTGACCCCGGTAGCATACCAATCAACCTTTCTGGTGATATACATAACTGTGCTCAGTACCGCAAACAAGCCCAAGGCTCCCATGAGCAGAGCATAATCTTCCAATTGCAACACAATATACAAGTAGGCATAGAGGATGAACAAAACAGTAAATATTGTCAGGGTGAAGTATTTGTTCCGCAGAATTCCCTGGGAGTATCCTGTGATCAGGCAGGTAATGGCTCCTGCTGAGATAAGATAAGCAGCATCAAAATTGAGATGCTCGGAAATGGAGAGCAGCAGTACATAAAACAGGGTGACGGCAAGCCCGATGAGCAGGTACTGAATCGGATGAACCCGCTTTCTATTGATTATTTCGGTAAAGAAAAAGGCTGCAAAGGTGAAAACGATGAACATGAGCGCGTACTTGGAAATCCTGATGGACTTCTGGTAAATATCAGCAGTGATCAAAAGCTTGAGTCCAAAGGATGCCTCATTGACCTTGTACTGATTGTCCTGCCAAACCTGAGGGAAATTCCGATTCAGATGCAAGACCTTCCAGGACGCAGAAAAGCCCTTCTCATCCACTGTTCTCTTGACAGGGAGAAAGGCCCCGTTAAAGCTTGGCGAGGGCCAGTCAGAACGCAGTGCAACTACGGTCTCTTCCGCCACAGGGATAAAACGAATCTCCTCGCTGCCGTTCAGGTGCAATTGCAAGGAAAAAGTGGCTGATCCAGCTTCCGGGGACAGGGGAACACGAGTTTTCACTCCTGCTGAGGCAATATCTGTTGTCTGCAAACCAGGGGTAACATCATAGGTAGCCTCGTTCCACGTCACGGCAATCTGCTCCTGAATGCCCCGCATATCCGAGATACCGATGGAGAAAAGAGCCTTGTCCCAAAGAATATCCTCTGGTGAAATGGTCAGTTGCTCCATCCTCGGAACTGTAAACCTGCCAGAAACCTTGAGGCGACTGGTATACAGTACAGCCTCGTACAGGCTTCTGTAGCGGATATGCGGTGTTAACTCTCCTGTAATGTTCAGTTGCTCAGGAAGGAAATGAAAATACCGTATACGAGATTTCTGTTCTTTATTCTTATCTGTGTAATACTCCTTAAAGGGAACAGTAAAAAAGGGGCCGGTAATGGTCTGGCTCCAACCCCATTTACCATTAATCTCCTGCACAACCGAATCACGTCGGGATTCCCGCTCGTGCATCAAAGAAGAAATCATGGAAGAAGGAATTTGTAACACCAGCACCAGGAAAGCAATAGCGATGATTTTCAGGGTTGCTGAAGTACGAATAAAGGTTCTGGTCTTACCCACGGTTTCCTGCACGTCCATGACATCTCCTCCTGTGGTTTATTCCTGCTCAAAATTCCGTTTCCCTCGTTGCTGCTTCAGTTGCCCCCGTTTCTTTTTACTCTGCAAACGACGCTGCTTGGCATTGTGCGAGGGCCTGGTCTTTTTTCGTGTTTTCTGAATATGCAAGGCATCCCGTAATAAAGCAATAAAGCGTTGGATCACCTCTTCCTGATTGCCTCGCTGGCTACGCTGTCGGTCCCCGTCCAGGCGTAAGATTCCCTGCTTATTGAGACGATTACCGAGTCGCTGCTTGAGCAGGGTTTTCTGTTCCTCTGTCAGGCTTGGTGATGCCTCAAGATCAAAGGTAAGCGAGACCTTGGTATTAACCTTATTGACATGCTGGCCCCCTTTACCGCTGCTGCGTGAGTACGTGAAAAACAACTCTGCTGCAGGAATGGTGCAGGATGAGGTTATACGATAATGATCTTGCTTATCCATATTCTTTCTCTGCCGTTCTCTTTATTTGGGCAGAACAATTCGCTGGTCCCGTTCCAGTTTTTTATTCGGCATATAAAGCAGAACCATCTTGCCGATGAGCTGGACCAGGGCAGCACCGCTGTCTTTCGCCAACTGCTCTGCTGCCTCTTTCTTGGGCACTTCACAGTTCTGGCCCAGTTTTACCTTGATCAACTCACGGGTCCGCAGGGCATCAAGCATTGATTGCACCACATTCTCAGAAATGCCTTCTTTACCCACATACACGGTGGGATCGACATGGTGTCCTAAGCCGCGTAGGTATTTATTCTGTTTACTGTTGAGGGTGATCTGCGGTTTCTTTTTTTTTGTACTCATATATCTTATTCCTCTACTCAGGGTGTTACCTTGGTATGTTTTTTGCGACTTTTTTATAAATTACAAACATATCCTGCTGAAACAGCTTTATCCTGAAAATGGACCATCACCGGCATCCTGAAAAGCTTTTTCCAATAAATCTGTCACTTCCAACTCACAGGACCAGTGCTGAAGATATTCTCTATCTATCCTGTTTCCCTGAACTTTAAGTACACCAATAATATCTTTCCATTGCTGTTCGGAAATCTCCCCTCCTGAACGGAACCAGACCAACTTATTCAGCACAATATCCTCCGGTGAAACGAGATAAAATGTAACTGTTCCGGCTTGTTCATCTAAGGTATCTCTTTTGGTTCGTTTAAATGCTTCTCTTTCGTAAAGTGAATTTTTGCCAATGAATATGTCAATTTTCACCATAGTTTCGAGATGAATAAGATTGAATGATGAACGCTGTTCAATCGCATCAAAAATCATTTTTTCATCAATATAGTAAAAGGGTTCAAGCAGTTCAACAAGAGGACGAACATGTCGGGGTTGCAGATTCGAAATCATGTCAACATCCATTGTCGCACGAGGGATTCCATACGCAGAGCTGGCAACAGAACCTCCGATGTAATAAGGAACTCCAAGCCGCTCGAATGCTCCGGCAACAGGTTCAGTCGCCACGAGTATATCACTTTTTTTCACAATGAGTTACCCTTCATATATTCACGAAGACGTTCTGCCAGCTCCGGCCCGTAATAATAATATATACATTTTAAATTCACTTCTCTTTCATCCAGATCAGGATTGGCTCTCATGATGGCCCGCCGTGAAAGCTGCATTGCAGTTGCCGACAATGAACGCACTCTTGAAATTCTTTGTGCTGTCGTGGCATTCCTGAGCAGTGACACCAGCACCTTTTCCGCTTCAGGACGGGTATCGCGGGATTGTGTTCTCATTTCGTTTTTCCTTTGCTCAAGGTGTTACCTTGGGATGATTCTGTTGATCGCTTTCCTGGTGCCCAAGCTCTGCTTGGGTATTTAAAGTCAGAAGCTCCGGCTTCGGAAATGAAGGAAAGCTTTTCCGTAGAAACAGTTTCCAAGCCGGAGCTTGGAAACCAGCTTGCTGCCCACGGCTTCAACATCGGGTACGAAAACCGCATGGTATATTTACACCTCCTGCGCCCTCCATTTCACGATCCTCACCAACCGGCTCTGTTCTTCGCTCAATCCCAGAACCTTTTCCAGGATCTCACGCGGGCTGGTTCCGGCTGCTGCGTGGGGGTGAAGCAAGTCCAACAAAAGCAGCCTTGCATCTTCCGAGTCCGGGTCCAATCGTTTAACCAAGGGCCGGAGATCAAGCTCGCGCTTCTTCTGCTTGCGTATTCGCTCAATAACAAATTGATCGGCGGCCAGAAAGTCTTTGCCGTGACCGGCAAGCTGTTCCAGATCAACCGAGTCCGGCAGGGTGCATTGATAACTGATAATCTGATCTATCGGGGGCTTTTTTTGAATTGCCGTCATTTCCTGCACAGCAAGAAAATCCGGCAGACTGATATTCAGCAACTCCGCTGCTTCCTGAAGATTCTTGATGGGCGAGGACAGGTCTATATCAAAATACTCGATATGGCTTTCCACGCCGACCGGCAGGGCCGGACTGAACGAGACTTTGGGTGATGGATTAAAGCCTTGGGAAAAGAGAATGGGTAAGCGTGTCCGGTGCAAACCACGGAAGACCAATTGCAGGACCTCTAAATGCCCCAGAAAGCGTCCGTCGCCTACGCGAGAATAATGGACCCGATAACGGAATATCGGCTGCTGTCCCTGCTCGGTACGTTTCCAAGTGCCTTTTGGGGTCTCAGCCTGCTGTTCACCAGTCTGATCTGCCTCATCATTCTTCTGGATGAGCGGCTTGATGTTCTTGAAATCACAAAGCCCGCATTGCTGACAGCCCTTGTTCCGGCAATCCGGGGTATAGACCTGATCCAAAGCCTTCTGATATTCTTCCTTAAGAAAAGCACGATCAACCCCGCAATGGAGATGATCCCAAGGCAGCACCTCATCCTGATCTTTGGGGCGCAAATACGCCTCAAGATCCAGCCCGAGCTGCTCTGCCGCCTCCTGCCAACGCTCCAGCAGGAAATGATCTGACCAACCATCCAGTCGCGCCCCGGCCTGCCAAGCCGCCTCGATTAACGGAGCCAGCCTCCTATCACCCCGAGAAAACAGCCCCTCCAGAAAAGATTGATAGGGTTCATGCCATTTCAGACGAAAACCCTTACGGGGCAGCTTCCGTTTCAGGAAATCAATCCGCTCCTTGGTCTCGGCAATGGAAAGCTGACCGTGCCATTGAAACGGGGTATGGGGTTTGGGGACAAAGGTGGACACGGAAACATTGATCTGGGTTCTGCCGCCCTTGGCCTCTTTTTTTGCCCGCACAGCCAGATCAATAATCGCCTCCAAATCTTCCTGGGTCTCGGTGGGCAGGCCGATCATAAAGTAGAACTTGATTACGTTCCAGCCTGCTGCAAAGGCATCCCGGCAGCCGGTCAGCAGATCTTCCTCAGTGATGCCCTTATTAATGACCTCGCGCAAACGATCCGTGCCCGCTTCCGGCGCGACGGTGAAGCCGCTCTTGCGCACCCTTTTGATCTGCTCAATCACCTCCGGGGTCAGGGTTCCCACCCGCATGGACGGCAGGGCCACCGAGACATGCTCTTCAGCAAAATGATCCATCAGCTCAAGAAGCAGTCCGGGCAGATCGGAATAATCCCCGGTGGACAGGGACAGGAGGGCCAGCTCATCAAAACCGGAATTATGCACGCCCTCCTCTGCCAGCTTCATGATCTGCTCTCTGCTGCGCTCCCGCACAGGTCGGTAGATCATCCCGGCCTGACAGAAGCGACAGCTCCGGGTACAGCCACGAGCGATCTCCACCCCGAGGCGATCATGAACCGGCTTGACCAGCGGCACCAGCGGACGGGTCAGAAGTTCCACCGGCGGCAGTTCGGCAACAATGCGGCGGGTGACAGCGGGGTAATCCTTTTTGAGCGGTTCGATAGCGGTTAGCCGCCCGTCGCTGTAACGGGGTTTGAACAGGGAGGGTACATAGACACCCTGAATATCTGCGCAACATTGCAGGGTCTCGGCGCGGGAAAAACCTTGCTCGCGGGAAGCACGCAAAGCCCAAATAAGCTCCGGCACCGCTTCCTCGCCGTCTCCCAGCACGATCAGGTCAAAGAAATCCGCTACCGGCTCCGGGTTCATGGCGCAGGCCCCGCCGCCGATGATCAACGGGAAGTCCTCGCCCCGCTCCTCGGAGCGAAAAGGAATCCCGGCCAAGTCGAGCACGGTCAGGATGTTGGTATAACAAAGCTCATAAGGCAGGGTGAAACCGATCACATCAAACTCGGCCAGCGGTCGCCGTGATTCCAGGGAAAACAGGGGGAGCTTGTGCTGACGCAGCTGCGCCTCCATATCCACATCCGGGGTATAACAGCGTTCTGCGGCCAAGCCGGGTTGCCTATTGATAATATGATAGAGGATTTGCAGCCCCTGGTGGGACATGCCGATCTCATAGAGATCTGGAAAGACCAAGGCAAAGGAAAGATCAATCTGGCTGTAATCTGGACGCACGGCGTTCAGTTCGCCGCCTATATATCGTCCCGGCTTTTGCACCAGGGGCAGAATGCTATCAAGAGGTACTTTTGTTGTCATGAACTCTTTGGGTAAAATAACGGATTGTCTTACGCTCATGTTAATAAACGAAAGCGGGAGGTGTACCTCTTGTTACGAGGCATTGCAAGAAAAATTATGTAGCTGCATTACCCTTTTTTTTCTTTAAAATTGCTTAACCTTAACTAATGTATCACCTCATTGATACTGTCGGCGGTCAAAACCCGATCCAGCCATTCAAGCAAGGTGTCGCTGTCCGCTTTTTCTATCTTGATGCGGATACTTTCGGGCAGCTCGCCGAATTTACGTTGTAGCAGTCTGGCCAGCACCAAGGCTTCACCCTCCTTTCTGCCTTTCTGCATACCTTCCTGTATACCTTTCTGCATGCCTTCCCGCATACCTTTCTGCGTATATCTCTCCACAAAACCTTTCATTGTTTTCTCCTCATCCGGGTAGCGTTGCTGATATATCAGTTGTTCATTTTCATCAAGACCTGCATAAAGGTCGATAAAATCAAGATACTTTACTTGCTTATTCACGT
>NZ_JALAAI010000166.1:0-6805 GCF_052785085.1 Candidatus Electrothrix sp. | reverse complement strand
TTTATTGTGCATAACACCTGAAATGAGTAAAAGGTTTAACATTATTGACTTTTCCTCATTATACAGGCTTTTTATTATCTAAGCAACTGTTTTTGTGTGGCGTTGAGATATTCTTTTCAACACCCTTAAATTGGAACCTGAGCGTTGAGAAGAAAGAAAAAGGCTCGAAGAATGGTCGGAACAACTCAAGATAACACATTATCCGCTTTGCATAAGAAGGAAAGAGCTGATCCGCCAGCTGATCCGTTGAGAGCGACTGGCTCTGAACGAGCCCAATTGCTGGTGGAGCTTTGGCAGGCAGGGCAGGTCCGGGAAATGCGGGAAGTGAATCTGGGACCGGATTTCCTCCACCCTGTTGTACTGGAACTGCATGCCAAGGCCGCCTATCTGGTACTTAACCAAGAGGGCAGGCAGACCGAACCTGCTGCTGTGCATCATTTCATTGATTGCTGGCTTTCCTTTCTTTTTCATCCTTCCCTTTTTCATTCTTTGGCCAATAAGCCGGAAACACCAGGGGACAGAGAGCAGTATCGCCTTGAGCTCCTTGAGATTGGTGAAACCATGGTGCGGAAATATGCTGACCAACAGCTGGAACAGGGGGCATTATTTATCCGTCATTGGGAAGAGGACTATGCTGTGCTCAAGGTTGTTGCCAAAGCAAACAACGAGAAAAAGAAAGAGCCCGAGGAACTGCCGTTCTATACCCCGGCCTTGGCCTGGCAGGCTGGTATTGCTGAGAAAATTTTTCATCTGGTGCAAAGAGGGAGGGGAATCGTTACAGAGCAGGAAGATGAAGAGTACCTTGCTGCTGGTGCCTGGTATTCCTCGGTTGGCCCGGCCCTGTTATTGGCTCGTGAGTTGGCCCACCAGGGAGAGGCGGCAGACAATGCATTTGCATCGCTGAAACAAGATGTTTTCCATAAGAAGAGCAAGTACAAGAAGGCAGAACCCTTTTTCCTTTACGGCTTGGCCCGCCTGAAGATTGCCTGCGGGATATATGCCCTGGATCAGGGACGCTACAAGGAAGCAGAAAAGGTGCTCACAGGTCTCCTGCCCCTGCCTCCCCATTCTGCCAGACTGGAGCAGGAGTTGCTTGCTGCCCTTGACCAGGAAGACAGGTATCTGAATCCGGATGAATTAACAGTCTGTGTTCATGTGTTAACAGACCTGCATGAGCATTCTCCAACCAAGGCCGTCAAAAAAGCACTCTGTTCACTGTTGACGCATCAGGCGGTTCTCCTGCATAATACAAGGAACATTGATGGTACGGCACTCCAGCATATGATGGAGCAAGCAGTCAGCCTGAACCCGGATGACACATTTGCCCGTATGACCCTTGATGATGCCCGGATGGATGCAGAGATTTTCTCCCTGCACCAGACCATGAGTGCTGGCAAGTTGAGCAAGGCATCCCGAATAGCGAAAAAGAGTTCCTACCAAGGTGTGGTGGACCAGTTTTTTGTCTTTGCTGCCCAGGTCATTGAGCAGGTTGAGGCAGGAGACTATCCTGATATTGAGTCAGCGTTTTTTATGGTCAGTCAGCTGCTGGAAGGTGCTTTACAGGTTGATCCTGAGCACAGGATGATCAAGAAGATTACCCTGCTTGCGGATGAATTGGAAGAACGACTGGAGGCCCCATGAATTCCCATAATCCCTATAGATTGTTGAATGTCAGCCCAGAGGCCACAGCACAGGAGATAGTGCAGGCCTCGGCTGTAGCCCTGCGTGAAAATACATGCTCTGCCCATGATATTGCAGAGGCAAGGAAACAGCTGATGCATCCTGCCACCCGCAGACTCCTTGACTTCATTTATACGGTCGATGTTGAGCCGTTGTTACAGGATGCAGAACAGGGAAGAGCTTCCTGGGCAGACGGGGATCTTTCTGATAAACAGGTATGACCATGCCGGACAAGGGAGCAGACAAGGGAGGAAAGGCAGCACCGGATGTGCTCTTGCGGGAAAAGTTGATCGGATTCCAGCGGGAGATTGCAGAGCTGAAGCAGATCAACAAGGAGCAGAAGCAGGCTGCTGAACAAGGAGAACAGAAGCTGTTACTTGGCTTGTTTGAGGTTCTGGATGCCTTTGATAACCTGGAAAAGAATATTCAGGACAAAGAGGAATCCCTGGGCAAGACCGGGCAACGCTTTGTCAAGAGTACCCGTGCTGTGCAGCGAAAGCTTCTGCGTCTACTCCGATCCTGCCATGTTGAGCCTTTGGAGTTCCCAGACAACAAGGCCACAATGGAGCAATGCAAGGTCATTGCCACCCAACATGATCCTGCCCGGGAAAACGAAGAGATCATTGCTCAGGAAAGAAAAGGGTATATCAATACCGAACGCAAGCAGGTTCTCCGTAAGGCCGAGGTGGTGACCGTGTACAACGATGGCCCGTCCATGCATTCAGCCTATTCTTCACAGAACTCCTCATAACGTTTCACAACTCCTGCCGCTTCCTGCGTGGGAGATTACTCCATAGCCAAAGCAATCAACCGATCCAGCAGGGCCGGGAAGTCAAGCCCGGCCTGGGCAGCAGCCTGGGGCAGGAGACTGGTCGGGGTCATGCCAGGGATGGTGTTGGTTTCCAGGAGGAAGATCTCATCGTCCCGGACAATCATATCGGTGCGGCTGTAGCCGTGCAGCTGCAAAGCCTTGTGGGCGGTAAGCCCATACTCCTGGGCCTTAGCGCAAATGCTGTCCTCCACCTCTGCCGGGCAGACCTCGCAGCTGGCACCGGGCTGGTACTTGGCCTCGTAATCAAAGAAATCATACTTTGCATCCGGGATGACCTCCACCAGGGGCAGGGGCATGAGTTCATCATTGCCGAGCACCCCCACTGTGATCTCCCGTCCCTGAATAAACTCCTCCACCATGACCTGATTATCATGCTCAAAGGCCGTAGCAAGGGCCGGGCCGAGCTGGTCTGCCTCCCGAACCACAGACATGCCCAGAGATGAACCCTGTCGGATGGGCTTAACCACCACAGGCAGGTTGAGTTGAGTCAGCAGCGGGGCTGGGTCGGTGATGTGTTCTTTGTCTGCCATCTCCCAGGTCGCAACAGGCAGGCCATGCAAGCGGTACATGGTCTTGGCCAGGTTCTTATCCATTGCCAGGGCACTGCCCAACACGCCTGAACCCTGGTAGGGAATCCCCAGCAACTCCAGCATGCCCTGAACCGTGCCGTCTTCGCCATGAATGCCGTGCAGCAGGATAAAGGCCGCATCAATCTGCTGTGCATCAGCAGCTAACCGGGCCAGATCAGTGGCTGGGTCATAGCGTATTACCTCATATTTGTCTTTGCTCAGGGCCTGTTCTACTCCAGCAGCTCCTTTCAGGGAGACCTCGCGTTCGCCCGATGTGCCTCCAGCGATCAGGGCCAGTCGTATTGTGTTCATGGGTGTTCCTTGTTCTTGGGTTTGTCCGCAGTATATTGTGCAGATACAGATCAGTGCGCTTCACTTGAGTTCGTATATTGTAACTGACCATCAAGGTGGTTACAACGAATTAAAGGGAAAGGGCCTTGTTCGCAATTACCCGGCACCGTAGGGGTAGATTCCCTGTGTCTACCCTATACCACCCCGGCACCGTAGGGGTAGACCCCTGTGTCTACCCTATATCATCACGGGCAGGCACGGGGAACTGCCCCTACACTCTCCCTTTCCTGCGAACCCACGCATTGGTAAAATATCTGACGAACGTCAGGATCAAACGCTGACGAACGTCAGGATCAAACGCTGACGAACGTCAGGATCAAACGCTGACGAGCGTCGGGGTCAAACGCTGACGGGCGTCGGGGTCGAACGCTGACGGGCGTGAGGATCATCATCCAACCATGCATTTCATCTTCCCATCTTACTGCTTGCGGTATCTGCCTGAAAGTTTTATCCTAAAAAATAATGCTACCGGTAAGGTGCCGGTACGCGGTATAAATCTATACCTTCAACACAAGGAGCACGTCATGCCGATCCCATACAAAGTCATCCCCTACTATCTGACCAATCCGCCTTCCTACACTGCACGCCCCATTGCGCTGGAGACCCTGGACTATGATGCCCTGGCAGAGCAGATCAACCTGCATAACCCCACCATCCCGGCTGACACGGCCAGAGCGGTGCTTGAGGCATTCCGTGATGAGGTGATCCGCCAGCTTGCCCGTGGCAACACCATCAATCTTGCCGGGTTCATGTCATTTGTCACCACCCTGCCTGTTCGCCTGGATCAGCCCACTGACGATCTGCCGCCCAACCCTGTTGATGTCAAGGCAAAGCCTTCTGTTGTGCTGAAACAGCAAGTAGCGCAGCAGGCAGAATATGAGCGTCTGCCGTATTCGGAAAAGACTCCTGATATCGGTGCGGCTTATGACACAAACAGCAACATTGCCGACTGGATTCGCCCGGATTACGGCTTCCGTCTGGACGGCTCCAATATCGGTTTTGATGCCGCAGACCCGACCCAGGGCGTTTTCCTGACCGATGCCGAGGACAATGTTGTGCAGCAGGCAAAGATCAGCCTCAACACCCCCTCAAAGATTATCATCACCCCTGATTTCGGCGAGGCAGCCGCAGTCCCTCCCAATGTGGAGAAGACCATTGCGGTGCGGTCACGCTACACAAAGAATGGGCAGGTGCGTATTGGCGAGTATTCCAGGCATCTGCGGTCTACCAATGTTGTCACTCTAGAACAGCCCAAGTTGTTTGTTACGGGAGATAATACAGACGGCCCGCTGGTGGTGAGCAATTATTCCGGGGAACAGGTGATGTGCAGATTTGAGGCGGTCTATCGGCCAGATGAACAGATTTCCCTTGCGGTCGGCCCCCTTGATGGGCAGCTCGGCCCGGAGGTGATTATTCCTCCCACAGGGACGGACATGGTGCTGACCGGCCTGGATGCGGACGTGACAGTGAATTTCATTGATAACACGTCGTATGAGCTGTTCGTGGCAAGCCTGCTTTCCTATGGCCGCTACATGCTGGAGATCTGCGATCTTTCACCTATCGCACCCATCATACCACATTGATATCCGTCATGCTGGCAGGGTGGCCGGGGTTCCGTAGGGGCGAATCCCTGTGTTCGCCCTTTTCTCTTCACTCTTTCCGGTTGCAGGCTACCACTCTTTCATGGTATCCATCAAGGCAGCTCTACGCACCATAATGCAAAGAAAGGAAAGCGTAAATGCAAGGCCGACGACACATTGATTTGCATATTGTAACTGACAGTCAAAGTGCTTACAATGAATTGAAGGGACACCACGAACATAGCCCACCGTTTTAACGGAGGGTGAAGAGAAAACAAATCATGCCAATGATTAATGTACAATGAGGAAGAAAACGTTCCATCTATTATTCCTGATTATCGTCTCTATAGCGGTTTGCGGTACGCTTCTGTGGCTTGTTTTCCCAGGTTCCTGGCAATCAACAGGGGTCATGCGGGAGATTCAGGAACAGGGGAAACTCCGTGTCATTATGACGAACAGTGCCCATGTGTACTATCGTTATAGAGAAGAGTACATGGGCTTTGAATATGATCTGGCACAGGCTTTTGCCGATTATCTCGGTGTTGAACTGGAAGTCGTGACCCCGGACTGGGATACTCTATTTCAACGGCTTGATGCAGGTGATGCCCATCTTATTGCTGCCGGCCTGACTGTCACGCCGTTGCGGGAAGATCTCGCTGATTTTTCCAACGGACATCTGGATGTACAACAGCAGGTTATTATCCATAAAGAGAATAATACAATACATGAGCTGGCTGATCTGGAGAAAAAGGTTATTCATCTCCGGGCAGGAACCTCTTATACAGAAAGAATTCGTGAACTTCAGGAAGACGGTTATTCATTACAAACAGACTTGGATAATACAGTACCAACAGAGGAGTTGATTCGTCAGGTTGCAGAGCAGACAATTGAAGTGACTGTGGCTGACTCGAATATTGCCCTGTTAAATCAGCGGTATTATCCTGACATACGCATTGCTTTTCCCATTGAGGAGCCGCAAACAATTGCGTGGGCTGTACGGAAGGGAGAAACCAGGCTCCTTGACGAGATCAATGCCTTTTTTGAGTCAATCGAAGAGAACGGTGTCTTTGCCAAGATCTATGAGCGGTATTACCGAGATGTGAGCATCTTTGACTACGTGGATCTGAAAAAATTTCATAAGCGTCTGAAAACCCGTCTTCCCAAGTACAAAAACAGTATCCGCAGGGAAGCAAAAAAATATGGCTTTGATTGGCGTCTGATTGCGGCCATGATGTATCAAGAGTCTCATTTTAACCCAAAGGCAAAGAGCCATACCGGTGTACGCGGGCTTATGCAGATAACCATGACCACAGCCCGGGAAATGGGGATGAAAAATCGGTTGAACCCGACGCAGAGTATCCGGGCCGGTGTGGGATATCTTGCCAAACTTTATGGTCGTTTTACTGATATTCCTGACCCATATGACCGGCTGCTCTTTGCCTTAGCCAGTTATAATATTGGGTATGGTCATGTGCGTGATGCCCAGAAAATTTGCCAGCAGCAAGGCTGGAATCAGCATCAATGGGCTGCAATGGAAAAAGCTCTGCCCTTGCTCCGTTTAAAACGATATTATAAGGAGACAAGGTATGGTTATGCCAGAGGAACAGAGCCGGTTCGCTACATCAAACGCATTCTGCTCTACTACGATATTATCAAACAAAAAAGCAGATGGTCACCCTCCTGAGTGTTGTTCGCCGACAACGACAGTTGTAAACAGTTCTTTTAATGTCCATCTATGATCAGTCAGTCCCGCTGCCATTGCGGGCGTCCGTTGTATCCATTTGCGCACACCT
>NZ_JALAAI010000165.1:0-6949 GCF_052785085.1 Candidatus Electrothrix sp. | reverse complement strand
GTTAACAGCTCTGGGTATACAACGTAACGGTAAGCTGATTAACGTGAGCCTGAGAGAGCCTCCAACCTGAGGGCTGTCGGGTTATTGCGCCTTATGTCCATTTTACAGAAAGGCTGTCAGGGGCCTGGTAGAGTGGATCAGACAGAGGTGATTTTGCTGTTCAGCTGATCATTCTGCGCAGTTGCTCATATTGCTGTTCAATGGAGCGGGCCAGGGCAAATTGAATCCGGGCCCGGAACAGATTCTGTTCTGGATAATCAACCTTAAAATAACAGTTATTAGCCAGATAATCGCTATAAAAACGCAGCCCGAGTTCAAAGCTGATCAGCCAGACACTGTCAACCAGAAGACGCTTATCCTCGGAAGTGAGCAGTTTGGCAGCTCTTGCCAGGTACCCATGAACAGCTGCTGCAAAAAAATCCGCATGAAAGATAATCTCGTCAGGGTGCTCTACCTCTTCACCCAAGGGATTGCAGCAGGAGCGGAGGCAGTCGCCAATATCATGGAGCAGCAGGCCCGGCCTGACCGTGTCCAGATCAACAAGACTGACAACTCGCTGTTTGTCTGCGGAAAAAAGAAAATTGGCAACCTTGGGGTCAGCATGAATGATCTGCTGGCCCAGCTTGCCTTGCTGCTGGGCGTTTTCCAGGAAAAAGGCATGGTTCCGGTGCTGCTCAATGAAATTCCGACAATCTTCATCTTCAGGATTATAGGAAGATGCAAGCACAGCTTTATATTGCTCAAGATAGCGAGGTGTATTGTGAAATCCTGGCAGAGGATCTGTGAGCGCGTCCAGGGGCAGATCTGCAAGCAGTTGGTGAAACAGGCCCAGAGTTGCCCCGATCTCTTCCGCCTGAGCAGGAGTGGAGATTGAACGCAGAGAGCATGTATGCTCAAGATAGGTCAGGATGCGCCAAACAGCTCCTGTGCTGTCCTGGTAGCTTGTTTCTCCGGCTTGATTGCTGACCAGGTGAAAGAGGTTGAACTTGCGATTGATTGAATCACTCAGGTGAGGATGGGTAGTGAGCTGAGTATGGATATGTTCGGTGACCTTGCGGAGGTTATCCTGAACCGCCATTGGATCAGGAAAGACCGAGGGATTCAGGCGCTGAAGAATATATTTCCTGCCAGATTGCAGGCTGAGCTGCCAGGTATCATTAACAAGACCGCCTCCCAAGGGCTGGATAATGGCAATTCCATCCTGGGGGAAAAAGAAGCAGACAACCTGTTGATGTTTTGCAATCACGGATTGGGGTACTGTTGATACCGAGTATACTTATCTGCTCTCCCTTTGGCCTTTTCCACCGGATATTTTTCACCATTCAGGAGAATTTTTTTCTGAGCAGCCGCTAACAGGTCAATATCCAGTTGATCTGCCATGCGAACAAGGTAGATGAGAACATCGGCCATCTCCATGGACACAGCTTCATGTTTTTCTGGATCAAGTGTGTTGCTTTGCTGTTGTGTTAACCATTGGAAATGTTCCACCAGCTCCGCAGCTTCCACGATAAGAGCCATGGAAAGGTTTTTGGGATTATGGAATTGATCCCAATTGCGTTGTTCAGCAAATCGGTTGACCGCAGCCGTCAAATCTGCCAGGGAGTTAATGGATAGCTGAGACGAAGATTCAGCAGGAGGATTGGAGGACATATCAAGGCAACGGTAGAGAAAGAGGTATAAAAGGGTGTAGTGTTGTTGTATGTATCGTAGGGGTAAACCTGTGTGTTTACCCTTGCCCTCATAAAAAATAAAGAGCAGACTCAGAAGGTTGCCCCCACAGTTTCAGGGAACCTGGGGGCAGGTCTGTTATTTGTTCATTCGGAGAACCACGTATTTGCTGTACTGACCAGCTCTGATCCGCAGAAGAATTTGGTCGGGATTTCTTTCTTTTTTTACAGCTTTTTTCAGTTCAATCAGGCTATGAACCCGTATCCTGTTTACCTCTTCAATGAGCTGTCCTGCCTGAATGCCCACGCTGTCAGCAGGGCTTCCTGGAGTAACTTGGGTGATAAGAATACCTTGCCCCTCCCTGTAGCCAAACTGATGGGCAAGTTCGGGAGTAAGTTCCTGAAGAGTCAGCCCCATATTGTCCAGCAGCGAGCTGTTCTTTTTCTGTGAACGCATTCTGGTGGCTCGACTGAAGTCAGCTGGTTGTTCAGCAATGATCACCTGGATTTCCTTTTTTCTCCCTTCCCGAATAATTTGCAGGCTGATTTTGCTGCCCGGTGTGGTCATGGCAATGCGGTTACGGAGATCTGTCACATCAACAACCTTATCTCTATTCAGGGCCAGCAGGATGTCGCCGGGCTGGAGACCAGCTTTTTCCGCAGGGGAACCCTTGGTCACCTCGGCAACCAGAATGCCTTCAGCCTTGTGTACGCCAAAGGACTGGGCAAGATCGTCGTTCATATCCTGAATCGCCAGACCCAACCAGCCGCGCGTTACCTTGCCGTTGCTACGAAGTTGCTTTTCCACAGATTTTGCCATGTTGACAGGGATGGCAAAGCCGATACCCATAGATCCACCGCTTCGGGAAAAGATGGCTGTGTTGATGCCCACGACCTTGCCGTAAATATTGAGCAATGGCCCGCCTGAATTCCCTGGATTAATCGCCGCATCTGTCTGGATGAAGTTTTCATAATCATTGATGCCTATCCGGGAACGTCCCTTGGCTGAGACCACGCCCACAGTTACACTCTGGCTCAGTTCAAAGGGGCTGCCAATAGCGATAACCCATTCACCCACTTCCAGCTGGTCCGAATCCCCCAGAGGCAGGGTCGGTAAGTTCTCTCCGTCAATTTTAATCAGAGCAACATCGGATTGAGGGTCTGTTCCTACCACTGAGGCGGTAAATTCCCGTTTATCGGTCAGTCGAACCCGGATGGTGTCTGCGTCATCAACCACATGATTATTGGTCAGCACTAAACCGTCCTTGGAGATAATAAAGCCGGATCCTGCTCCGTGCTGTTTAAATGGGCTTGGTTTTTGACGAAAACGATCAAATTTTTTGCCAAAAAAATGTTCAAAAAAAGGATCGTTGAACATGTCCAGTTGGCCCCGTCCGTTAAAGGCTTTGCTTGTTTTTTCCACACCAATATAGACCACAGCAGGTCCGGCTTTGCGAACAACAGAGCTGAAGGCCTTAGCAGAACGATCCAGCATCGCAATCTCATTTTCAGAGGTTGTTGCTCCGGCTTGCCCTGCAAGCAGAAAAAAACAGACCGCTAAAGCTGTCATGAGGTTTGACAGTGTAAAGATGTGCTTTAGTTCCAGTTTCATAGTATGTGATTACTCCATGATGTTTGATACAAAGGGGAATACATTCAAGGAAGGCGTTTCCCTGTTTACTCTCACTGATGATGGACTTCTATACTGTTATACCTTCGGGAAGAAGCGTCAAGGAAGAATTGAGTAAAGTTGAAGAATTTTTTGAGGGCAGGGTAATGATTGTACGTGACCAATTTGTATGTTTTTTTCGGAATGGAACGGATTTTGCTTTTTATCGGTAATGCCTTGAAGGGGTCATATTATGTTGTTTTTGATCTCTATCAACTAAACTATCTGGTTTTTCTCATAATATTTGTTGGAGGATGAAGTTTTTCTACGTATCTGGAATGCATTGCTTGAAAGGTTATTTCTTCTTTGTTATATTTCGTTCTTCCTGAATTACAAAAATGTAATCTTTTTTGACAAAAGAGAAATGAATGATTATCAGAGCGGATACGGTCTTTATTTTGGCAGCAGCAGGGTTGACTTAGCTGTTTCAAGTTTTGAGTTCTCGTTGTATGTTGGCTCTTGGCATCTGTTGTTGGATGAGCAGGAGCTGAAAAAGGATCCTGATAAAGAATTGAGAGAAAGATATGAGGAAGATAAAAGTTATTATAGATCCTTTTAAGGTACTGGTTGAGGCTGTCCGCTGATGTCCCAGGAATTGCATGCCCAGCAACAGGCCCTGGAAGAACTCTGGCACCAAGGGTTGAGCGGTCACCAACTACTGCTTCGACATACTGCACTGGTTGATGCCTTTATAATTGACCATTTTAACGCTTCACCAGCAGTTCAGCAGGCACACGGTGAAATCGCTCTGGTTGCTTTGGGCGGCTATGGTCGGCAGGAGTTATACCCCTACTCTGACGTAGACTTGCTCTTGCTCCATGATCGCAAGTCAAAAAAAGATATGCAGGCTGTGGCCGAGTCTCTCCTGTATCCACTCTGGGATGCAGGATTTGAGGTCGGACACAGCGTTCGTAACGTGAAAGACGCGATCCGTTTTGCCAAGGAAGACTTTATTTTTGAGGTCTCTTTGCTGGATGCCCGGCAATTGGCCGGATCAGCATCCCTGTACCAGAAGCTGCTTACACGTTATCAGAAAAAGATCCTGTACGGACAGCGACAGAAATTCGTCCGCACTATGGATAAAAGATGCATAGAGCGACGGGGAAAATACGGAACCCATGCCTATCGTCTTGAGCCTCATATTAAAGAGGGGCGAGGCGGCATGCGGGATATCCAGGCCATGCTCTGGACAGCAAAAGCGGTCTTTGGCCTTGCTGGTCTTGATGCTATGGAAGATGCTGGTATGCTGACAAAGGCAGATCGTACCAGTTTTCAGAAGTCCTGGGATATGCTGGCCCGTATCCGCAATCGCCTTCACTATATCAGCCGCCGCCATAACGACCAGATGCATTTTGAATTGCAGGAAGAAATGGCAGCAGCCTTTGGTTATGAGGATCGGATGGGGATGTTGGCAGTTGAGTATTTTATGCGTGAGGTCTATGCGCATCTGCAAACCATTGCTGTGGTGACTGATCTGTTTTTTGAGCAGGTTCACGAGCTGCTGGGACTCAGTGAAAAGGATAAGGGCGAGCAGGAAATTGAGCGAGGAATCTCAATCCGGGCGAAGACCCTGCGCTTAACCGCCTCAGAGTCTGAATTGGCAAATCGCCCTGCCCTGCTTATGCGTCTTTTTTTACAGGCCGTACGAAAGGATTTATCGGTTCATCACAGCACGCATCGGACAGTTACCCGGAATCTGCACTTGGTGGATGACTCTTTTCGTTCTTCTAAGCGGGTTGCCAATGCCTTTCTTGGCTTGTTGACAGCGAAAAACAACCCTGCTCCGGCCCTGGAAACCATGCTGGAAACCGGCTTGCTACCAGCCTATATTCCGGAATTCGCTACTGTGGAATCCCTGGCCCAGCATGATCTTTACCATATTTATACGGTGGATCGTCATCAAATCCAGACCGTGGCTGAACTGTACACCTTGCGCCAGGAAGAAGAAGAGTTGTTTGCCTCTCTCTCAGCACCCCATTTGCTCTATGTGGCAGCCTTGCTCCATGATATTGGCAAGGGGCAGCGCAAAGATCATTCTGTTCTGGGAGCAGATCTCATTGATGAGGTTGGGCAGCGGATGGGATTGGGAGAAAAGGATTGTGATATCATGGCCTTTCTGGTTCGTTATCATCTTTTTTTGCCGGAAAACGCCCTGCGTCGCGATCTTGAGGATCAGGATTTTATCCGTGATACGGCAGAGCTGATCAAAGAGGCTGAACTGTTGACCATGCTCTATCTTTTGTCTGTGGCTGATTCCAAGGCAACAGGGCCTTCGGCCTGGTCAACCTGGAAGGCAACGCTCCTGAATGATTTGTTTCTTAAATTACGCTCCTGTCTGGAAGCTGAATGCACCACCGATATTGATGTTGAACAGGGAAAAGAGCAGGGGCTGGCCTGGTTGCAGGAACAGGTTAATGCATTGGCACAAGCTGATGAGGCTCTGTTGCGGATAGCTGTGGAAGAGCTGCCTACAGATTATCTGATCAGCTTTACCCCGGAACTTGTTATGCATCATCTGCGCCTGCACCGGGATCAGGCAGCTGTCCTGCAACAAAAGGTTTTGCTCTTTCCCGAGAAAAAGCAAGGCTCCTGGTCTTTGCTCATGCTCTGCCAGGATAGGCAGGGCCTGCTGGCAAAACTCTGTGGGGTACTGGCCCTGCATAACCTGTCTGTGCTGGCTGCCCGGATTTTTACCTGGCCTGATGGAACAGTGGTAGACTTGCTGGATTTGGCTCCAGAGGTAAGCCTTACTTTTGATGAGCAGGATTGGAATGCTTTAGAGTATGATTTGAATCAGGCAGTTAATTATCGTCTTGATGTGGGCCGAAACCTTTATAGTAAACTGGAATCCTCCCTGTACGGACAAAGACGTCAGGTGCAGCAGCTGGCCAATAAGGTGGTTATTGATAATGAGACCTCAGCCCGTCACACGGTTATTGAAGTCTATGGTGATGACCAACCTGGAACCCTGTATCAGCTGACCCAGACCCTGTCTGATTTTCATTTGAATATCCATCGAGCCAGAATAGCCACTGAAGTGGAGCAACTTATTGATATTTTTTATGTGACTACGGAAAACCAGGAGAAAGTCCTTGATAAAGAACTCCTTGCCAGGGTAAAAGATGCCCTGCTCCATATCGTCAGCAATGGAGAAGAGGATCCCTCATAACGTGTAATCATCCGGCCTGCCGGATTATTTTAATAATAACGTAATAACCCCCTCCCTCCCTCTCTGGGAGGGACAACAAAACATGAAAGTTGATTGGGTGATTCCAAGGAGTCACCGAGTACTTTCATATAAACACCTAATGCAATAAGGAGATCAAAATGGGCTGCAACTGCAATAAAACAACTCGTGAAGAGATCATGAAAATCATTGAGGAGCAGAATGTACATTTCTTCCGGCTCCAGTTTGTCGATATTCTTGGGAATATGAAGAATATTGCCATCCCGTTGAGCCAGATCGAAAAAGCTCTGGACGGTCAGATGATGTTCGACGGCTCTTCAATTGATGGTTTTGTTCGCATCAACGAGTCTGATATGTACCTGAAGCCGGATTTCAATACTTTTACTGTTCTGCCCTGGAGAGACCAGAACGGCACCAATGCAGCCC
>NZ_JALAAI010000164.1:0-7023 GCF_052785085.1 Candidatus Electrothrix sp. | reverse complement strand
ATCCTGGCAGGATTATCAAGAGGACGATTCCGGCAAAATAAAAATTTGTAGTGCCATAGGAATAGTCAAAAAATAAGCAACTTGTTGTTTTTGCATAACTTTGACTTTTTATGTCACGAACTTGGGCTAACCGTCCGCCTGTAGCGGATGCGGGCAAAGACTACTACGGCATGGGCGAATATTATGAAGTGCTCGAAGGCCGTACGGTTGAACTCGACGGCTCAAACTCCTATGACCCTGATGGCGATGAACTGATCTCGTATGACTGGGATTTGAATGAAGACGGCACATTTGAAACACCGTCATCCGATGGCTTCACGACCTTCTCAGCAGCCGGTTATGATGCCGGTGCGAAACGGATCAGAATGTATGTATTTCTGAAAGTGGTTGACGAACACGGTGCCGAGGATATCGCTCAGGCGAGAGTTCAGATTTACGACCAGGCACCGACAGCAGCCTTTGCTTTGCCGTCCGAACCTCAGCTTGACTGCACTGCGGTACAATTTACCGATCAGTCTACAAGCGAAGTTGATGATATCGTGAGTTGGGCCTGGGATTTTGGCGGGCTCGGCAGCAGTACAGAACAGAATCCGAGTTTTACCTTTACAGATGCCGGAGACCACAATGTCTGCCTTACAGTAACCGATGACGACGGAAGTACAGACACGGCCTGTAAAACGGTGACGATCCTTGATGTGCCGCCGACAGCCTTGGCAAAGGATATCACGGTCCAGCTTGACGCCTCCGGTAAGGCGTTGATCTCCGCTACCGACATTGACAACGGTTCAAGCGACACCTGCGGTATCGCATCAATGACCGTTTCTCCGTCAAGCTTCACCTGCGCGGATGTTGGAGCGAATACGGTCACTCTCACTGTCACCGACAACCATGGTGTGGATGATAAATCTGCTGCAACAATAACTGTAGTAGATGGTGATTCTGACGAAGACGGAGTAACTAACTGTAATGACAATTGCTCAGGAACCGAACTCGGTGCAGTGGTTGATGGTGACGGTTGCTCCATTGACCAGCTCTGTCCTTGCGAAGGACCGCAAGGCATTGCCAGCCTGTGGAAGAACCACGGCAAGCATGTCTCCTGCACGGCGAAAAGCGCGGAGAGCTTTGTCGAAACAGGTTTGATCACTGAAGCAGAGAAAGACGTAATTGTTTCCGATGCCGCACAGTCAGACTGCGGTGATAAGAAGTAATTCAGTTCAATAACCAAAAACCAACAACAGAGGCGGGGCTGCTTTGCGGCTCTGCCTTTTTTTATAAAATAACCAGATATAAACAACGTGCCTGTACAAAAAGCTATCCGCCACCTACCAACCGACCAATATGAAAAACGTCCCCAAGGCACAGAGATTGACACCATTATCATCCATTCAATGCATAATCCAGAAGCGAAAGACCGTTTTTCTGCCCATTCCTGCAAAGAATGTCTGGACAAACACGGCGTTTCGTCTCATTATCTGATTGATCTGAATGGCAAGGTGTGGCAACTTGTTGCAGAGGACAAAAAGGCGTGGCATGCTGGATTCAGCAGGATGCCTAACGATGGACGGGAAAGTGTCAACGACTTTAGTATCGGCATTGAACTCATCGGCACGGAAGATACCGAATTCACCGAGGCCCAATACAAAGCCTTGGCCCTGCTGACAAAGGACATCCTTTCCCGGCACCCTGTCCGCTATATATATGGGCATTGCGATATTGCCCCAGGTCGTAAAACTGACCCCTGGAGGTTTGACTGGTCCCGTTACCAGCGAGATATCCTGCACACCAGCCCTGCTGTGAGCCTCATTTTTTCACCGACCGTAGCTACTGAGGATCGTCATGACAAGAAACAGGCAAGGAAGCAGCAAAGCTCGATAGAGGAGAGATAAATCACCTTGCAACTCTCCTTAAAATATATTGAAAAAACTATCTTTTTTTGATTAAATAGAGTAGGTAACTCAATACCTTCGCCATTCTGAATGGCGATCTTTCAGCAGAGGTTACAGTGTTTCAAAGAGTTAATAATTGACCTGTAAATTAAAAAACGGTCCGGGATTTGGCGGACAGAGTTTTAATTATTTTTATCTATACTCAACGAGTTACAGTGACAACCCACGAACACGTATTATAGCCCAATTAGCAAGCAAGTTGGGATGTAAGTCTGTTAGCTGAATGGCGAAGGTATTGTAACTATAGAAAAATAAAAAAGGTAAGAAACAGGTTGTACATACTGTCCATCCTGTCTGGACAAAAGGACACAAACTAAACCGACACATTTCATAATAACAGGAGCGTAGCCATGTTGAGAAAGAAAATAACCCTCTTACTTCTCGTTGTTTTACTGCTTGCCCCATTACCAGCCTTTGCTCAGGATTTTGTCGGAGGACTCAGAAAAGTGACCGGCTCTGGAACCATTATCCGGGATGGTCAGCAAATTATTGCCAAAGATGGTATCCGGGTCAAAAGAGGCGACAAGATAATCACTGGAGCAAACGGGGCGCTGGGTGTCATTTTTACTGACAATACCAGAATATCTCTTGGTGCAAACAGTGAAATAAATATTGACGAATATTCTTTTCAGCCTGCCCAGGGAACTTTTGGTTTTTTAACAGAGTTGATTCAAGGAACAGCCTCCTATATCTCAGGAGCCATAGGTAAATTATCGCCAAAATCAGTGAAGTTCAAAACCCCGACCGCTGTTGTTGGTGTCAGGGGAACAAGTTTCTTAGTCAAGGCAGCAGCAAAAGAATAGCTCCATTACGCACCATCGAAGGATCTGAGAGGATTATTACCAATGCATATTTTTTCCCGCTTACTGCCTGCTGTTTTCAGCACAGTTCTGTTATTCGGCTGTGCTGCTCAAAACATTGAGCCTCCCGTAGAAAATAAGGATCTTTTTGTATTGCTTCCTGATCAGGACGGCAATGTTGGAAAAATAACCATTTCCAACAGAGCTGGGAGCACCACTCTATCAAAGGCCAACGAATCTGCGCAGGTCTCAAGCACCCATGTTCCCACACGAACAAAAATCCTTCCCAAGGAAGAGGTTCAAAACAAATTTCAGGATACTCTTCAGGCAATCCCAGGCACAGCAGATCAGTACATTCTTTACTTTACTCCGGGCACCAGCGATCTAACTGAAAAATGCCGGAACAAACTCCCGCTTATATTGGAGAGGATCAAAGAACGTCTTCCCTGTGAGATCTCCATCATTGGCCACACAGATACCCAGGGAAGCAATGAATACAACCTCGCCCTTGCCTTAGCACGAGCCATTCATGTCAAAAATAAACTGCTCACCATTGGAGCCCCTCGTGAACTCCTTGAGGTCTCCTCCCATGGCGAAACTGATCCTATGATCCCCACAAAAGATAATGTTGCTGAACCGAAAAACAGAAGGGTGGAACTCTTTATTCGATAATTGCACCCTACTCGAAATACATCCACCTTCCACTTCACCTGTCGCCTCAACTTTATAACGAGATGAGCATATCTTCAGAAACCGGCGGTTCAACATCGCTTGCCCCGGTTTCAGACAAGATGAAGAGCAAGATGAATACCTGGGGCAAATCACTCTTGCTGATCATAACGGCTATTTTGCCGACCTCCATCATCGCAGCCCTGAGCCTCTCCTCCCTGCCCATCCTCAATGAAATCAACCTGAAAATTTACGACTATTTCCTGCTTGCAACTTCCTCCCCTGCCAGCATCAATGCTCCGTTAATTGTCGATATTGACGAAAGATCGCTCAGAGAATACGGTCAATGGCCGTGGCCCAGATTTCTTCTTGCTGAACTCCTGGAAAAAATCCAACAATATGAGCCACTGGTGTGGGGTTGGACATCATGCTTACTGAGTCTGACAGGACATCCTTAGTCAATGTGTACAAAAATCTTGAGAACCATTTCGGGGTCAATCTCAACGAACTCCAGCACATTCCTGAGCATCTTCGGGATAATGATTCTCACCTTGCCCATATCCTTAGCAAGGGTAATTTTGTCACCAGCCTCTACTTCACCTTTGGACAAAAAACACCTAACCAGCGCTGTGACACTCAACCGCTCAACATCGGCATACAATATATTGGGGCAGCAAAAGAAGACCAACTCCTTGTACAAGCAGACAATGTTGTTTGTAACCTACCTATTTTTAACAACACTGCAACAAAGGAAGGATTCCTTAATGTGGAAGCTGATGCAGATGGTATTTTACGTCGGGTTCCTCTTCTCATGATGTATCAAGGAAAGCTCTATCCTCATCTCTCTCTTGCTACCCTGCTCGCAGCCCATCCCCCTCAAACACTGCTCCTGAAAATCTCTCAATATGGTCCATCAGGCCTTATCATGGATGATCGTTTCATCCCTCTTGATCACCAAGGCAACTTTGCTGTTCACCCCAAGCTTCCTACGGCAACCTCCCACAGAGCCTTTGAATACATTTCAGCAGCTAACCTGCTCAGTGGAGATATCCCTGAAAAAAAAATCACAAATAAAATTGTTTTTCTCGGGACATCAGCCGCAGGATTGAATGATTTCCACCACATGCCAGGCGATCATATTTTACCAGGTGTTGAATTTCATGCAAATATCGTTGAGAACATCCTCAGCAACATATTTATTCACAATCCAACATGGCGTCCTGCCGCAGAACTAGGAGTTATAATCATAATTGGTTTAACGAGCGTATTTCTTTTTTTTCAATTTGGTGCCCGGACCGCTCTTCTGACACTACTTCTGGGTCAAATCGCTCTTTTTTACAGTAGTAAACTCCTCTTTTTCTCAAACGGAATTTTTTTCTCTCCACTCTACCCAAACCTCTTGCTCTTGTTTAATTTTTCGTTAATCTATCCGATTAAACTCTACCAATCTGAACGCAAGCGACAAAAGAAAAAAAAAGAATTCGTCCTGATGCAGGAGGCAATCCTTGAAATAATCACAACCCTGACAGAAACGCGTGATCAGGCAACAGGAGGACATATCAGAAGAACACAGATCTATCTTAAAATTATTGCAGAAGAACTCCAACAGACAGAACGATACAAAAAAATCCTCACACCTGAAGAGATTGAGGTCATCTGTAAGGTCGCTCCTCTCCATGATGTTGGTAAGATAGGGGTTCCAGACAACATACTCCTCAAACCTGACAAACTCAGTGCCAAAGAGTTTGAGGAGATCAAAAAGCACACCTATTACGGCAAAGAAATCATTGAAGCTGCATTACATAGGGTCGGCACGAACTACTTTTTGGAAAAAGCGCTGGAAATCGTTTATACTCATCAGGAGAAATGGGATGGCAGTGGATACCCTCAAGGGCTTTCTGGAGAAAATATTCCTATTTCTGGTAGGGTTATGGCCATTGCAGATGTCTATGATGCTCTTACCTCAAAACGATCATATAAGATCCCGGTGACCCACGATAAGGCTGTCACCATCATGGAAGCTGGCAAAGGAACACATTTTGACCCCGAACTCATGGAAGTTTTCCTCAAGGTACATGAACGCTTCCGTGAGATATCCATGCAATATGCTGATCCCAGCCTCCAGGTCCCGCACAGAGCAACCCGATAGCAATCAAAAACAACAAACTCAAAACTCAAAATCTTGGAGAACACAATGGCAGCAGAGGTCGATGAAATAAGCATTAATTACGAAGAAGATGGTATTCAGATTGTCAAAGAACTGGACAAGGAGATCCTGACAAAAGGAGCCTGGACCACCATTCTTTTTCGTTACCAGGACTACAGTCGCAGCAAAGAGGAATACGGACCTGAAAAATACACCATCCGTCGCTATCAAAAACGTAACGGGCAATATCTTCCCAAGTCAAAATTCAACATTTCCAGTGCAAAGCAGGCCCAAAGCATTATTGACACACTCACGAAATGGATTCAGGAATAGAATCTCCCTTTACCGGTGTATTTCCCAACAGCAGACATAGATGTTCAACCTTGGCTGCCCCCTTTGGTGGCCTTTTGCATATCTTTTTTCACCTCAATGGCCGGGGTTTCCGGGGCCTTTCTCTTGCTCCCTTTTCAAGTCAGCTATCTGGGATTCACCACTCCATCGGTCAGCGCAACAAATCATCTTTTTAACATAACAGCAATTCCGGGCGGAGTGTTCCGTTATATCCGGGAAGGCCGTATGATTTGGCCCCTCACCTGGACAGTGATTATCGGTACTCTGCCTGGGGTACTCGCAGGTACCGTTATTCGCACCCATTACCTGCTTGATCCGACCTTCTTTAAACGATTCATTGCTCTCGTACTCATCTATATCGGAGGTAAACTTCTTTGTACTCTTCTGCCCCAAAAGAAAAAAAGCAGAGCACCAGCTTCCCCGCCTACAGGCACCTGGAACGATAATCGCATCAGCAATACCTGGCTCAATTATCAAACCCTTGGTTTCACCTTCAATGGAATACCCTACCAAGCTCCGACACAAAAAATAATACTCCTTAGCCTGATCGTTGGTTTGATTGGTGGTATCTACGGGATTGGTGGTGGAGCCCTCATGGCACCTTTTTTTATCTCTGTTTTTGGTCTCCCTGTTTATACCGTTGCCGGAGCAGCATTGATGGGCACCTTTATTACTTCACTGGCAGGGGTCGTATTTTTTCAAATTCTCGCTGTGTTTTTTCCAGAAACAGCTGTTGCACCGGACTGGGGATTGGGAATACTTTTCGGAATCGGTGGCTTTATAGGTATGTACTGTGGAGCAAAGATGCAGGTCTATATTCCTGCTCGTTTCATCCAGACTGCGCTTGCCGGTTCTATCCTCTTTATTGCGCTCCGCTATCTCTCTTTTATTTAAAGAAAAAAAAATAATCAGCCACTGGGTTTTCAAAAAAGCAACAGAAGCACATTTTTTCAGTTGACTATCAAGTTCGTTTTCAGTATATTCGCGGCTCGTTGCTTGTGACTGACGGAGTTCATCACGGAGCAACAAAGAGCAGTTAGAAACAGCAGTTAAAAATTGTCAAAGCTCGAAAATAAAAGTTGACTGTAAAGTCGAATTACATTAGAGTGGC
>NZ_JALAAI010000163.1:0-7056 GCF_052785085.1 Candidatus Electrothrix sp. | reverse complement strand
GTTGTCAAGGCAAGGGGTTAAACAACAGAGTATGCTTAAAATGTCCATTTTGTTCTCCTGAATGATTTATCGTTTACACAATAATAATCATCCAGAAGAGATTGACAATTGATTGGCGAAGGTATTGCTATATGCAAAAAAGAAATTTCAAGAAATGCTGAGAGCTGTCCTTATTGCGGAGAGCCTTTAAAGGAGGAGCAACCAAAGCAAGAAAACAAGAATAAGGTTGATCGCAACTCGCTAAAGGGATGCTCAGGGTGTTTAGTGCTGGTCTTTGGCGGCTTTGTTGTGATGGTTATCTTTTCAATGTTTACAGCTAATTCACCGACAAGCAAAAATAGCAAACCCTCTCGATCCATAAGCAATACAACTACAGAGAGAGTCTCCAATAGTGCTTGGGACGGTTCCGTCTATCAAGTAAAGGCATACCTTAAAAGAAACCTCAAAGACCCGGATTCATTCGAGGCAATTGAATGGAGTTCGGTTGCGAAGACAGACAATGGCTATATGGTGCGATGTAAATACCGAGCCAAAAACTCTTATGGTGGGTATAATATTGAGCACCAAATATTCATATTGAACAAGAAAGGCAATGTAATTTCCGTTCTCCAAAATTAAAGTTTTACGAGAACACTCACTCAACCCCTCCCCCCATCCCCTTATCTCCCCCGCGACCATACAGGTAAGTCCCGGACACATACATAGGTAAGTCTCTCAGTACCATATAGGTAAGTCCCGGAGACATACCTGGATGATACCCGCCCCCAAACGAGTATAGTACAAGCTGCTCACCCCCTGTTCCGAAAATACCTCCACCACCTGCCCAACTTCTCCTCAATAACACATTCAACCCAATCTCACACGCCCGTGTGACTTCATCTCACAAGCACGTATGAGATAATCTCGATAGTGCTTATGAGATAAAGTCAATAACGTTTGTGAGATTCTAAACTGCCTAGTTAGGAAGGAGAGAGATAACTACTTATGAGCCTCCTTCCTAACTAGGCATCTTCCTCCCTCATACGTAGGTACTTCTCTCGCTCCATCGTGCGCAGAAAATCATCCCGAACGCAGGCCCCACCGCAACACCGTACCGGGACCGCCCCGCCTTTTTCCCTCAACCCCCTGCCCGATCGTCATAAAATTACATAATTCAATATATTTTCTTGACAAACAGGGATATGCCTCCTATTCTGGAACATCCACATTGATTGTCCGGTTGTATCAATACCTTAAACCCAAGAGGAGAAGAGTATGGCTACTGCGCAATATCGACCCGAACCCAACTACCTGACCACCCCCGGTTCTTATCAACTCCGCTTTGTTCCTCATGATGTGGCAGGCTATGACGAGCTGGCGGCCCGTTTAGCAGCAAAGCATCCGGGCTGGCCTGCGGATGAGATCAAAACCCTGCTTCAGGATGCCAATGAGGAAATCAAAGATATGCTCATCAACGGCACTCAGGTTACTCTGGAGGACGCCTTTTCCTATCGCCTATCCTTTCATGCCCGCCTGGATGCCCCGGATGATCCGCTCCCGCCTATGGACGAACTTCTGCGGGTCAAGGTTTCGCCCTCCCGTCCTTTTGTCCGGGCTGTTCAGCAGAACGCCCATCTGGAGCGGTTGCCTCCGAAAAAAAAAGCCCCGGTCATGCTGTCTGCCGAAGACACCACCCTGGAGCTGAACGATGTGCTCAACCCCGACGGTGTGCTCCACCTCAACGGGACCAACCTCCTCTTTGACCGCAAAGACCCGGACTGCGGCTGTCTCATCGAAGGAACCCGCAGCGGCGAAACCGCTCAGACCCAATTCGCTTCCGTCTCCAACACCGAGGTGCTGGTGGTTCCGCACATCCCGGCCCAGGATGATCCGTGGAATAATGAGTACATCCTCTCCCTGAGCACCCGCTACACCGAAAACGGCTCCATACGTACCGGCACCTACGGGCGCAGGCTGCGCTCGCCCCTGGACCTGAGCGGCTTCAGCGCCAACAACCCGCAGGAAGTCGGCATCCTGACCGGCAATGCCCCGGCCCCGTATGTGGTCGCCACCTCCGCCGAGATGACAGCGGATGAACAGATCCGCATCCAGGCCATCTTTGACCTGACCGATAATCGCCTCACCCTGAGCCTACAGGCAATGGAAAAACGCGGCACCGCAGGCGATGAGGTCAGTGTGTCCGGCAACGGCACCTACACCCTGCCCGGCTTCAGCGGTTCTGCTGTGACCAGCCTCACCGTCCGAGTGGATAACTATGATGAGCTTATTTCCCTGATCCGCAGCAACTATAACGGCAGGATAGTGGATATTCTGGATATGGAGATGTAAAACAGGGCGTTGAAAATATGGGAGTTGAAGATTGCTATACTTTTTTCAACTCCTGCTCTGATTACTTTCACATGAAGTTCTATCGGACAAAAAGGAGAATGAAGTCTTTCACCCCTCATAACATTCCCAGCGCAGGAGGAGCGCATCATGATAGATTTGGAAATGGAATCGTCCTCAGCGATCAAAGACAAAGAGGCGATGAAAAAGAAGTTGAACAGCTATTTACAACAGACCGGCATCAAGGATATAACAGAAGCCCAAGAGATCATTACCGCCCACCTCATCTCTAACGACCTGCGATATCCTTATGTGCTCTTCCGCAATAATACCCTTTATCTCTTTACCCTTGATGGCATGAGCGGGGCTGAAACGCTACCTGGGGAAAATGGCACAGACTATCTCCGCTTTGACGGCAAACGGATAACCCGGCTTGACCCGCTCTATTACCTTGGCCCAGAGGGAGAAAAGGGCAGCGGCGCAACTACAGAATGGGAGTTCGGCTTCAGCAGTAACAATAACAACAACAATAACAACAACAATAATAATAACGGGAATAATAACAATAACAACAACGGATAACTAAATCGGAGACTATTGCTATGGCCGAGAATATATTCATAAGCATACTTCTTCTGCTTTTCACAGCAGGTATTCAACATATCAGCTTGCTGTTTCATGCCGTTCCTGTTGCTGAACGCGGGGTTCCGTATTTATTCTTCTCGTATATCCTGCCTGTGCTGTTCCTGTTCATAGCTTTCTGTCAATGGCGCAAAATTGAGGCATTCAAGAGAAGGGCCTGGATGGCAGAAAATCCGGCACCGTTCAGTCCTGACCTGATTGACTGCTATGTCCTTTTTAACGGCAGGATAGCAGAGGAACAAACACACCGCCTGCCATTGAGCGACGGTGAATGCGCTTACTATAGTGCGCTAATGATCGTTGAATGGCAGGTCAAGAAAAAGAAACCGGACAAGGGGTGGGAAACCCTGCGCAAGCCGTTAGTGCGTGAGCAGTCTTCCGAGGAAGTGGAACTTGTTGACAAGAACCACCGGGTATATATAGACGTTGCAGAGTTCACCGAGCTTTGCAACGGTCTGCATACCAAAGAAAAGACGCAGACGCAATGCCCGCCACGGGTGAAGGTTCGGGATAATTTCAAGTACAAAAAATATCAGCTCACAGAGCATTTCATACTCCATAACGAGTATGTTACCGTCCAAGGCAGGCTTGCCCGCAATCGGGATGGCCGCCTTTTCATCAGGCCGACCCGTCGTCTGGAATTCCCCACCCTCCTCTCTGTCCAGACAAAAACCAGCCAATTCATAACATACACCGCGAACAAGGCCCGTAATGACGCTTGGAATAGGAGAATACGAGTAGCCGTTCTGCTCCTCAATGTGGGACTCCTGCTCTATTTCTGGTGGTTCGCAGCTTGAGATGACAGACAATATAATAAAAACAGATCAGCAAGCCAATCAGCCTCCAAGCCCGTTCAGCAAGGCTATCCACCTGCTCTATGTGCCGACCACGTTCTGCAACATGCGTTGCCGGTACTGTTATTTGGGCGATCTGACCGCTGCTGCCAAGCCGGACCCGGACAAGGTGCTCGGCACCTTGAACACCGCCCTGGAGCAGCTGCTGGCGCATGGTTACCTGCCCTTTAACCTCTCCTTTCATGGCGGCGAGGTCACTACCCTTTCCTCAGAGCTGCTTGATGGCTTATTCAGCATTGCTGCCCGCCATTATGCACATTATGGCGAGAAGATTAAGGCCCAGAGTTTCCGGGTCAGTCCGCCCCATATCAAAACCAACCTCTTTGATTTTCAGCGACATTGGGATGTCTTTGTTAAACACCGGGTTTCAATCAGCGGCAGCGTGGATCTCCCCCTTCGCCTGCATGAGCAGTTCCGCCGGGACAGGCAAGGCCGTAGTACCTTGAACCAGATCCGAAAGAACCTCAAGCTCCTGGCTGCCTATCCCCATAATAAGAAAATCTCCTGTGTGGTCACCCGAGCTCACTTAGAGGCGGTTGAGGACTTCATTGCCGAGATCAAGTATCTCCATGACGAGATCGGCCTGGACATGAGCCGCTTCAACGTCATGTTCGGTTTTGACTCAGCTGAAAACAAAAACAAGTTCCAGCAACTTCAGCAACAAGACCAAGGTGCAGCCATGCTCACAGATGCGGAACAGGTTCGCTTCTATCAGGCAGTGAAAAAGGCTTTTGTTGGTACCTCCCTGGAAAACCCCTTGCGCACCGAGTGGTTCAAGGAGTTTACCCCGGAGTTTTGCTGTTCCTCAATCAACTGCGGGGGCAAGTTCTTTCTACTCCAGTTTGATGGCGAGGTCTTTTCCTGCCCTCGTGGCCAGTCTTCCCCGGCCTATCGTTACGGCAATATCTTCACGGACGGCGTGGAGGCGGTGATTAATAACGGCTGGAACATGATGGAGCGCAATGAAAACCTCCTCGACATTGACGATGACTGCGCCTGCTGCCCGTGGCTAGCGCACTGCAACCTTGGCTGCACCTTTGTCCGCCAGGAGACCGGGCTCAGAAAAAGCTACACCTGCCTGCTCCAGAAGCAACTCTATCAGGATGCACCAGACCGCTGGCCTCCTCTGCCTCCTGAAAAAATCGCCGCTTATGCGCAACGCCTTTTCCTGAATAATAATCTGAAGAAACTGCAACGCCCCCTGCAAAGCCCTTATACGAAGAAGGAACGTGTCATCAGTCCAGAACTCTTTGATGACACCAATACCTTAAACGAGATTATCCGCCGTGATACAAAACTCCAGGCCCTGTACAGCGACGAGCTTTTTTTTCTTAGGATAAACGGGGTGGAATACCGCCTGCGCTCGGCAATCCTGAAAAATGAAATGGATATTGAGGTGCTGGACAAGAGCAGTACGATCCTGCTCGGAGTACGTGAGGATGTGTTCAGCCTTGCCTGCAACGATGAAATCAATAACTATGTTCATCTGATGCTCTTGCGAGACACTGCCGTGGTCTATGGGGACGAGCAGCGCAGCAAACAGGAACATATCTTTGACTATTCATTCTACAGAAACGCTTTCTTTACTGCTGCTCGGCAGGAAGGGAACTATGCCCTGTTAGATATTTCCCAGTTACTGATCAGTCATGCCCAGTTTTACCTGGAGGGAGTGCGCAACAACTTGTTTATCACCACCAAGACATTGCGGGAATATCATTACAGCAAGCATCGCAAAAACGCCTTTTATCATATTCAGGCGATCAACCTGCCTTTTCAAAATATTGAGTTCTACTGGCACGAGAATAACTGACATGGTGAAGACGGAAAATGCAGGGAGGTGGGAAAGAGGGAAGCGTGAACTGACCGGGTATCAGCCTTGCAAGCGAGACCCGATCAGTTCTTCAAACTCTGTCAGCTGGTTATGCTGACGGAAGAGTTCTCTTGCCTCCTGATAAGCGATTGCGGAGAAACCCTTCTGCTGTCAGCCCCGCATCAACGGCCAATATGTAGGAGAAAAGGGTATAATCAACAAGCAGGCCGGGCGAGAAACGGGTCTTGCGACGGACTGCCGAGTTGTTCATCTCTTTTCTGAAGCGGTTCTTTTTACGGGTGACCGTAATTGAAGACGGTGCAAATGATTTGCCGTTACGATTGGAAAATGTAGCTGAATGGAATAAAGTTTTCATAACATACCTCCGGATATAGGTTTATAGGTAAAGCAGGCAACCCGGCTGTCTCCTCCCTGGAGATCCGTGGCTTTCCGACACCGCCTCGCAACGGTTGTGGCTTTATCAACTTTCCGTTTCACCCGGAAAGCAGGGCACCCGCTTAGTTGAACTAAGGTTTGCCGTTGTTATGATGCATACAGAACAGGTCAAGCTTGTTCTGTTTTGCCGCCTGAGAAAAAGGCGACAGAGAACTGAAGCAGTGTTTTCCTCAATATTGATGAGATACGATGAACATCACCTCTGCCCGACAGAGAAAAACCCTTGGGGCTCAGATAGTTACTCACTGCTTTAGTGTGAAAGACATACTACATTGTACTATTTTCTCTGTCAACAAGAAAAAAACGTTGTATCAGAAAAAATATTCTTTATATTAGTACGATACATAGAAAGAGTTATCATTCTTATCTCTACAGAAAGCAGTGTCTGTTTTTACCGATATAATTTCAAACGGTTATGTATTTCCAGTTGCCTCTAGAGGCAGATTTGGTATATGCTATCTGGTGGACAGAAGAAAATAAGCATAGGCTCACTATCTATTCATTTCAAAAGGAGATCATACCATGAGAGCTATTCTACACCACAGATGTATATTCACAGCCATTCTGACCTTGGCAGGACTCCTCTGGGTTCAGGTGCAGGCGAACGAACAGCCAGGAAACGCAACAGAACAGGTTTCCCCTGCAACTACTCTCCATGGGTACCATGAATTTGATTATAAGTTTGAAGATCGACCGGACCCCTTTCTCCCTTTTTTAGGTGACAAGAGTAAAAGACCTGAAGGAGAGAAAATTATTGTTGATCCGAAAGAAGTTTTGACCGGACTACGAAAGTTTGAAGCAGGACAGTTAAAGCTTGGTAACCGTTCACCCCCCTCATTCCACACAAAAAAAGATTGGACAAAAAAAGAAGATCACGATAGTTTAAGGGTCACAACGTTTTTTACGAGATCTATCCACGTTCTGAGTTCGCATGCACCTATCCAGAGAAGAGTTGCGAAAAATAGATAA
>NZ_JALAAI010000162.1:0-7125 GCF_052785085.1 Candidatus Electrothrix sp. | reverse complement strand
TATGTCTTATGCTGATGTTGCAAACGAAGGTCTGCCCATCGGTAGCGGTTTAGTGGAGAGTGCGATACGCAGAGTGGTTAATCTGCGGCTCAAGGGAGCTTCGTTGTTTTGGTTAAAGGAAACAGCAGAGGCCATGTTGTATTTACGGGCGCATTACAAAGCTGGTCGATGGAACATGCTGAGAGAGCATATTTTTTCCCTCAAGGCAGCAAGTGTGGTTTGACCTACTTTTTGGGAATGCTCCCTTCTCGAACAGCCTGTTGAGCACCGTACTGATTTCCTGCGTTTTTCCTCTGTACTGCCGGGCGGCAAACTCAATTTCTCCAGGAATGCCACTGAACAGATGCCAGATCGCATTGTGTTTTGCGTGTGGAATCTCCTTCAGAACAATCAGCCGAATATTGTCGCTTCCTCTGTATATATCATAAACACCATCCTGAACCTTTGTCAACTCCAGTTGCGCAGAGAGCTTTTGCGGGTATCTGGCGCTAACGCCGTAGAGTTGAAACTGGTCTTCAGGATACAGGTCGTTGAAAGATGAGCTAATCTGCTTGCGATAGTTGACATAATGCCCTGTCAGCTCTTTCAGAACCCAGTCGTCCAACGGTTCCCTGACTGATTTGAAGGTCAGCAGGTTGTGTTTCTTCATTCCCTCCAGTCCGTCTGGCAGAGGATCAATGAGTCCGCCTGAATCCTGACGCAGAATGATAATGTCCAGCAGCTGCTTTTTAACGGAAAGGTCTTTTTCCAGCTCCACGTTCCAGGCTGAACCGCTGAAAAAGTCAATAAATATCAAGCCAAGCAGCCGATGCCAGTCTATTATTTGTTGTTTCATCATAGAGGGTGTTTCATTTATCCATCTCACTCTTGCCGTTGAACAATCGCCTCAGCAAAGCGATAGGCCAATTTTTCCAGATATCTCCGATGTTCAAGCTGGTTTAAAAGCTCTTCAGGCAAATATTGATACCCGCAAGCCGCACCCCAGATAGCCCCGGCCATTGCCCCAATGGTATCTGTATCACCGCCAACTTCCCTGGTATATGTTAACATATCAACAAAGGGAGCCTTGCGCAAGGCAAGTCCGATATAGCAGGCTGTCACACAGGAATCCTGCGCTCTGATCCCATTCCCCAGTTCCTGAGCAATCTGTTTCGGCGCAACAGGATGCTCTGCGTGGAAAAATCGCTCCGCAATGGCAAGTCTGTTGTGCATATCCATCGTTTGAATATGAAGGCGAAGTCGTTTCATAATCTCCTGCACAGGATAATCCCGGCAGACCAAAGCTACTGTCAGGCCGATGACCACGGCTCCGTCCAGACCAACAGGATGGGCATGGGTGACTAAGGTTGCAGAACGAACAGCCTGCACAAGTTTCTTGTCATCTCCTGCCCCGTAAAAAAGCCCCACCGGAGCAGCCCGCATAGCACCGCCATTGCCCAGTGATCCATTGACATACACCGCCTGATTTGCAATAGACCAGTGCTCTCCTTTCCGAATACGCCTGAGCAGTTTTGCCGCTCCTGGCCCATATCCCCTTGACCATCTGTAGGAGCTGGCAAAACGTTGGGCAAGATCATCCTGGTCCATCTTATTGCAAGTAAGAAGAGACTCTATCACATCAACAGACATCTGGGTATCATCGGTCCAGCAACGTTTCCCTCGGCGTCTGCCGAGAATTCTCCACAGCAGCTGTTCAATAATCCCTCCCTCATAGGGCGCACCAAAGGCATCACCCAGAGCTGCAGCAAGAATTGCGCCGCATATACGAGCATGATGTGTTTGCATACTTTGTCCCCGCATTGGAGAATTGATAGGGTAAGGGCACGGCATGCCGTGCCCCTACAGCATAAATCATGAGAAATGGTCAAACCCCTGAAATGTAATGGACTGCTCCCTGTCTGCATCAGGACCACACTCTTGCAAGACAACACCTTGACTAGGCTCCGTAATAATCCCAACAGGGTTTACCCGAATGCTTTGCCTGGCTGCTATCTCTATAATTTTTTCATTATCTTGTGGGCTTGCTGTGAACAATAACTCGTAATCTTCACCGCCTGTCAGCATCCAATCCCTTCTTTTTTCCCCCAGCAAGGATGCTGCTGCTGCCAACCCCGTGCTTCCTGGCAGCTTGTCAGCTGCAATCCGTGCCCCGACCTCGCTCTGTTGACAGAGATGGGCAAGGTCTGTGGCAAGTCCGTCAGAAAGATCCATCATGGCATGGATACAGCCTGCCTGGGCCAGAGCCTTTCCCAAGCCTGTTCGGGCTTCAGGATCAAGGTGGGCTGTTATGCAGGGGGCAATTTCAGAGGGATATTGTGAGGATGTTTCGTAGAGGCACGGCGCGCCGTGCCCCTTTCCTGTGCGGAAATAATCAAGCCCAGCAGCGGCATATCCCAATGCACCAGAAACCCAAATGTTATCCCCAGGACAGGCCCCGTGTCGATATACCACCTGATCCTGTGGGCTCTCACCAATCAAGGTCAGGGTCAGGCTGACCTTTTCCGGGCTGCACACCGTATCACCGCCAATCAGCAAACAACCGTATTGACTGCAAGCCTCATTAATGCCTTTATTGAACGTAGACACCCATTCCGGGTCGAAATTCTTTGGCAATCCCAGGGAAAGCAAGACAAACACTGGCTTTCCTCCCATTGCAGCAATATCACTGACATTCACTGAAACAGCCTTACGCCCTACTAAATAAGGAGGATGCCAGGAGCAATCAAAATGCACCGATTCAACCAAGGTGTCCATAGTCAACAACCAGACATTCTCCTGATCCTTGGTAACAACAGCGCAGTCATCGCCAATCCCTTGAACCAGGCCATCAGCTTTTTGGGTGGTAAGCTCTTTGATGTGCTGGATAAGGTCTCGTTCTTTCATAAACGTTTTCGCCAGGTACCGTAATTATCAGCTATATACTTTTCAAGGAATTCACGGGTTTCCTGGCCATCTTTGCATGACAGAGCCTGCTTTGCCAGCCTATTCAAACGGCGAGAAGTCGAGTGGCGAAGCAAACGCTTTACATGGGGGATTGCTGAAGGACGCATGGAAAGTTCGTCCAACCCCAGTCCCAACAGAACCGGGGCCATAGAAACATCACCAGCCATTTCACCGCACAGCGCCACCTCAATTCCCTGGGCATGTCCGGCCTCAACTGTCCGGCTGATCATGCGTAACACTGCTGGGTGGAGAGGGTCATACATCTTAGCCACATACTCGTTACCCCGATCAATAGCCAGGGAATACTGGATAAGATCGTTGGTGCCAATACTGAAAAAATCAACCTCAGCAGCTAAAACATCAGCCATAGTAACCGCGCTGGGCACCTCCACCATGATACCAATTTCAATGTCCGGATCAAAAGGAATGCCTTCGCTGACCAGATCAACCATGACCTGCCCAATAATTTCCTGAACCTGTTTTAGTTCGCTGAGCAAGCTAACGAGCGGCAGAAGAATGCGAAGCCGACCAAAGGCTGAGGCCCGCAATAAGGCCCGTAGCTGGGTAATAAAGAGAGATTGCTCACATAAGGAAAGACGGATGGAACGCAAGCCAAGGGCAGGATTGCGCTCATGCAGGTTCTTAAATCTATTCCCTGGCAGTTGATTGGCAAGTTTATCCCCACCTGCATCCAGAGTTCGGATGGTCACTGGTTGTGGATCAAGGGCAATGACCAAATCCCGATATATGTTGAGCAAATCCTCTTCATTCGGCAAAAAATGCTGCTGAAAATAGCCAAACTCTGAACGAAACAGGCCAATCCCGTCAGCCCCGTAATAGATAACCCCTTCCATTTCATCCGGGATCTCAATATTGGCAGACAGGCGAACCTGTAAGCCATCCAGAGTTTCTGAAGCCAGATGGATGTACCAACGCAGTTCATCGGAAAAGGCCCGGTGCTGCCGGTTATACTCCTGATACAGCTTTTGTTGGTCCATGGTGGGAGCCAGACAAACCCGCCCATCATAGCCGTCCAGAATAATGGTATCACCGGTCCGGCATAGTTGGGTGATATTTTCCACCCCTACCACAGCAGCCAGGCCCAGGGACCGGGCAACAATAGCTGTATGTGAGGTCACCCCGCCTTTTTCTGTAAGAAAGCCAAGTACTTTTTCAGACTGCATCCGCACAGTATCCGCAGGCGTGAAATCCTCACTCACCACAATAACAGGCTCTGCAAAACCAGTGGGAAACTGCTGACCATGGTCAGAGAGCTGTTCGAGAAGCAACTTGACTACATATTCAACATCTGTAAAACGATCCCGAATATAATCATCACCAATATGATCAAACTTTCTTTTCACAAGAAAAAGGGCCTGAGATAGAGCCCATTCTGCATTGATCTGTTTCTGTTCAATCAGATGGGAGGTCTGCTTCAGGATCATAGGGTCTCTAAGCATCCGGATATGGGAATCCATAATGGTCAGGGTATCAGAAAGATCACCCTTGAATTTATTGCGCAGCTTTTGGAGTTCCTGCTCTGCCCGGTCAACAGCCCGTTGGAAACGTCCCTGCTCTTCCTGAATCGCATTTTCCTTCAGCTGATAACGAACAAGATCATCAGAACGGGGTCTGAGCACCACAGCCCTTCCCACCACAATACCAGGGGATCCACTGATACCGTACAGAGTTTCCGGCTCACGATCTTCAGCCAAGCGCTTATCCTGCTCTGTCTCCTGTCCACCCTGTACCATCAGTCTTGCAGAACTCCCTGATCAGGGGTTGACAACACCTGATCCACAGCAGCAATAATCTGTTCAGCATCAGTACCTTGGGCCGTGAATTGAATCCGGCTCCCCTGCACCAGCCCCAGACTGAGCAACTCAAGAATAGAATCGCAGTCAATACGTTGCCCTTGATCTATAATCTGCACAGAAGCCTCGTGCTCATCAATAATCTTTATCAAACGTTCAGCAACCCGACAATGAAGGCCGTTGGGGTTGGTTACTGTGCTCTCCCAGGAAACCGTTTTCATTTCACCAAACGCAGTCCACCCTTTTTTCCTGTATTTTTCTTGGTCAGAGAAGAAGAAACAGTCTCCTGATCGCCTCCTGCCTGTGCCGCTTCTTGCACAACATCAACAGCCTGAACAAAACGACCTTTTCCACCCATGGTAAAGGTTTCCTGGCCAGTGAACTGCTCTGTTCGTAATGTCCAGACAATGGGTTGCAAGGGAACAGTAAGGAACTGCATATGCACTTCCCACCATTCATCTTTACGGCTATGATCCCGTTCAATCCCGGTCACCAGGGCATACCCTGCCATTTCGGTTTCCTCAATCACCACGAGAACAATATCTCCGACCTCTGTTGTCTCTTTAAAAGGGACAAGTTTTCTTAATTCTTTAACAAATTTTTCCATGAGTATGCAATTGCTTTTTAAATGAAAATACCGCCCAACTCCATGGAGTCAAACGGCCAATATTTACAACCATTCAAACCACAGCTCGCACGAAAAAAACAAGCTGGGATTCTATAATTTTCCAGAGACAACAAGGAAGGCAGGATCGTTCATCTAAATTTTTTCTGAATAGCGTGCAGGATATCTGTTATCTCGAAAAAAGCCTCTACCAATTCCGGGTCAAAGTATTCTCCCGAATCTTTCCGTATCTCATTATAAATCTTTTCATCATCCCAAGGGGGCTTATAACTGCGTTGAGAAGAAAGGGCATCAAAAACATCAGCCAAGGCCACGATCCGGGCTGCAAAAGGAATATCCTTTCCAGCCAGAGGCTTTCGCACCCATTGCTCTCCCTCCTGGACCAAGCGACCAGGGTACCCCCTGCCATTCCATCTCTCATGATGATGAAGAACAATATCATGAGTCATTTGGTCAAGCTCTGATGAAATATTGACGAATAGGGCCGCACCAGAAACGGTATGAAGTTTCATTTCCTCAAACTCTTCCGCAGTCAATGGACCTGGTTTTTTCAGAATAGCATCAGGTATCCCGACCTTACCAGCATCATGGAGTAAGGCTGCCCGGCTGAGAAGATCACAGTACTTGATGATCTCATCCTGAGGAATCTTTCTTTTTTTAGCCCAGCACCTGTAAATCTCTACACTATAAGCACTGACCCGTTGAACATGGGCACCGGTTTCTCCTGGATCATGAAGCTCGGCCATTTTGACCATCCTCAGAATCAATTCATGATTTAACATGCTCCGCTCAATAATCGCTGCAGCATTATTGCTAAAAACACGAACCCATATTTTGCTCTGTTCCGAAAACCGGGTTACCCGACCTTGTTCATCCTGAGCATTGATAAGCTGCACCACCCCGACAAGGCATCGATTATCCAACGAAACAAGCGGAACAGTCAGAATAGAGGTGGTATGGTAATTATTTCTCCTGTCCAAGGATTCATTAAATTTATACGGGACATCCGAAGAGATATTATACACGTCATCAATCGCCACAATTTCTTTAGTCAGGGCAGAAAAACCAACTATAGAATCCTCGCTGATGGGGATACTGACATTGCGATATAGAGCCGCACCAGCATCTTTTTTACCAAACAAAGTGTCATTCTGCACATGCCGGAACTCTAACTGCCCATCCTGAACCAAAAATATGGAGCCTGCATCAGCACGGGTCAGGCTCCGCGCTTCGGATAGGGTGGCATTCAAAATCGTATTTACATCCTGTAGTTGATTCAGCGCACTTATCTTATTCAGAATGAGAGATAACACCTCTCCTTCTTGATGCCGATTTTTCATAGTATACTCAATATACTTCAGTCAGGTTTATGTCTCATGATTCTTGCAACGCATCGTACTCTACAGTAATATACCACAGGATAGGATATAGTTTTATCAAGGTTTTTTCAACAATAAAAACCCTCTGCTTAATAAACTCACCAGCTCACCAACAACTCCTTTCTTTTATCACTATCCCAATAAAAAAAGCAAGAAGGAGAAAAATTATCCAACCATTACCCCAACAGTAAAATTAATGACCGGCATAATCACCTTACCAATAATCCCCATATAAAACAGGCCCCTGACAGCCTTTCTGTAAAATGGACATAAGGCGCAATAACCCGACAGCCCTCAGGTTGGAGGCTCTCTCAGGCTCACGTTAATCAGCTTACCGTTACGTTGTATACCCAGAGCTGTTAAC
>NZ_JALAAI010000161.1:0-7219 GCF_052785085.1 Candidatus Electrothrix sp. | reverse complement strand
GATTGACAGAAGCGGGCTTTTAGCTTGTTAATTTGGTGACCGATTTTTTTGATTGGTTTTGAAAATGTCATATGTCTCTCTGTAGCTTATTGATGTGAAAATTTCATTATTACAAGAAATCAATAGCCGTGTCAATATGTTATGACATCTGTGGCTAAATTAATTTTCTGAATTCTCAATAAATACAACTCGTTCATAAAGGCCAAGCCTTAAAGTCGTGCCATTAGTGGCGAAGCTCATAATAAGGTGGCGTTGATCCTGGAGGATGATACACCCTATTCTCAGGATGGTACGCTTCAGTTTAGTGATGTGACTGTGGACCCGACTACTGGTTCTGTGACCCTGCGGGCTGTGTTTCCCAACCCGGACGGGGTGCTCTTACCTGGTATGTTTGTTCGGACGATTATTCAGGAAGCAGTCAGGGAAGAGGCTATTCTGGTGCCTCAGCAAGGGGTTTCCCGCACACCTAAGGGTGATCCTTTTGCCCTGGTGGTCAATGGGGAGAGCAAGACCGAGTTTCGTCCCTTGGTTATTGATCGGGCGATTGATGATCAATGGTTGGTGACTAAAGGGTTAGGGCCGGGCGATAAGGTGATTGTTGAAGGGCTGTTGATGTTGCGGCCTGATACGGTGGTGAATGCGAGTCCATTTGAGGAGAAGGGGCAGGGTGGCGAGGATTCGCCGGAGAAAGGTTGAGCTGGGCATTGATCACTCTTCAGATACCTTCAATCTCTCCGGCGAGAGGAAAAAGGTATCCTTGGGTATGGTTCAGCCTATCCGCTGATAGGAAAAAGGTATCCTTGGGTATGGTTCAGCCTATCCGCTGATAGGAAAAAGGTATCTCTGGGTATGGTTCAACGGCACCCGAGGGCCGTAAAACCGCAGTCAGGGGCCGTTGAACCGCCCTTGGTTGCCGTTTTGATGCGAGGAGCGCACCCTACGGAGCCAAACCATAAAAATATAACCTTTTCAGTCAACTCCAAGGAACAAACCAATGAAAGTCGCAAACCCCCTGTACGATGTCGTGTTCAAATACCTGATGCAGGATATGCGGGTTGCCAAATTGGTCATATCCAACATCATTGAACAGGAAATAGAATCCCTTGACTTCGCCTTTACCGAGTTGAATAGAAAACTCCCTGGCGGCGGCCTGACAGTCTTACGGATTGACTTTGCCGCAAAGATACGGGAGCCGGACGGCAGCAGTAAGTTGGTTCTCATTGAGTTGCAGAAGGCCAAATTCCCCACGGATATAACCCGTTTTCGGAAGTATCTGGGGAAACAGTATCTGGAGGAGTCCAATATCCACTTGGATGAAAAAACCGGAAAGAAGAAGGCACTGCCCATTATAAGTATTTACATTCTCGGACATAACCTGCAATACAATGACAGCCCGGTTATCCATGTGAAAAGAGAGTATTACGACCATGCCACCAAGGAGAAACTGACCCGGAAAGAAGAGTTCATAGAAAGTCTCACCCATGACAGTTATATTATCCAAGTGGGGCGGTTGCGGAAAAAACATCGCAATAAGCTGGAAACCCTGCTGAGTATCTTTGATCAGAGCAATGCCAGCAAAGAGAGTAAACATTTTCTTGATGTCCTGGAATCCTCGTTTCCGGATGAATTCAAGGTCGTCATCAGACGGCTGCACAAGGCTTCCGCCAGCAGAGAACTTTGTGAAGATATGAATATGGAAGATGAGATTTTAGAAGAATTAGCGACTCAGGAGCGGCTCATAGCTTACGAAAGGGCAGAAAAAGAGAAAGCGGAAGCGGAAAAAGCCAGGCTTGAAAAGTTACTGCAACAGGCAGGCATCGAATTTTAAGGTTGTTTTCAAAAGTCATCTGAAAATACGGAAAAAAGAAACAGGAGAACAGACATGTCCCGTCAGGAAGTTATCAGCATGGTCAATCAGTTGTCCGAAAGCCAGCTGACAAAGGTGGCTGACTACATTAAACAGTTCTTTGAGAAAACGAAAGAACGGGCAGCAGCCTTGGATGCGGAGCAGGAGGTCATCATTGCCGGAAGTAATCTGCCCTTTGGCAAAACCGCGCCGCATAAGCCCAAAAGGAAGCGCAGATTAGGCATCCTTGCAGGCAGGGTTGAGGTGCCTGATGACATCATGGCGGAAGACGAGGAGATCAACGCCATGTTTTCGGGAGCAGACCCGATTCTGGATGTTATCGGCACAATTGATACTGAACCGTTTGCCGATGATATTGATGACACGCTCTATCCGGATGCGGAACAGAAAAGGCTGCTTGACCTGCTTAACAGCACCATCGACAGCGGCAGAGGGGATTTTACCGAGCAGCATAACGTGATGAAGGGATAATGGAATGTTATTACTGCAAAGGCAGAATGACCAAAGGAACTGCTCCGTTCAGCGCAAACAGGCATGGCTATCATATTGCCTGGGAAAGCAATCCCTGCATGGGTCTGTACGCAATGCGGCGAACCCCTTTTTGAGGAAAATGAAGTCAATCATATCCAACGGGCTTTACGGCAGATTGATCGGGAGACACTGGAGTTGACCAATCAGGCGGCGTGATGCTCAGGAAAGTCGCCAGAACGGAATGCGGTCCCAGTCTTCAGGAAACTTCATGTGGTAATGGATATCAACGGGACAGGTCTTCAGCAGTGTATATAACCCTGTTGACCAACTTGGATTTCTTGTGAAGGAACAGAGAAAGGCATGAATCATTGCCAGATTGGTATACGGAGTATTCAGCGGTATTCCCGCATAGGTATACTTGGCAACATTTCTGGCTTTGGGCGGAAAGGTATGGTTCCAAAATCGGTTATGATGAGCACAGCTATTACGAATTAACGTCAGCGCATGGAGCCATCCGGTGAAGTCGTTGGTGCTGAAGGAGAAAAATTTACTTATTTTTTGCCGGAGCTTGCCTCGACGAAGATATTCATAGACTAGTGACCATGTTCCCATAGGGAGAACCTCAATGATCATCCATGAGGGCGGCAGTTCAGGTTCTGTGTAGACATCATAATAATGTCGGCAGGAAAGATTCCTGTTTCGATAATCATTTTTGCCGGTATGAAATGCTATGTTCTTTTTGAACCCTTCGTAACGAAATGACTCTGAGAAAACCTGTTGATCCAGATACCAATGAGGCCCGTGTGCAGTGCAGAGAGTATTTGAAAGAACAGAGCGGACAGCGACTTCTATGCGTTCCATTGCGTCCATGACATGGTTGCGCAGTTTTCGGTCAAATATGTAGAGGGTAAGAATATCGTCAAAGGTGACGCCCTGTTTGAACGTATCCTTAGAATTTTGAAAAGGAATAAAGTAGGCAGAAAGGCGGTAGTAACCGATACTTTGAATATACCGTTTTGCTCGCTTGGAATCTGCAACAGTCAGTCTGCGCAGCTTCAGTACCTCAATAAGCTGTTCCGGTGTCTTTGCCTGCTTGGTAAATGCGGTCATAGAAATAAAAAAACCTGCTTCCCCTCTTGCGAAATTACCCATCCAAGATGGGGGGAAACAGGTATTATTCAATAATTAACTTTACCACATATGATACACTGAGTAATGCTTGCCGTCAATTATTTTCTGCATCCCATGTGTGCAACATGCTGTACTTCCGGAGAACTCCATGCCCGCTGAACTAATGCTCAACTTCCCTGATCCGACCCAGGTCACTGTCCATCTTCTGGATGAATATGCAGACATGACTTCGGCCTTTGCCTTTGTCAATCCGCTCACGAACAAAGACATGGAGGAGATCCGCTGGTATCTGGAGGAATACGGCACCGGCTATAGGGCCGAACCGGATGATGAACGGGCCGACAGGGTACGGGAGCAGTTGCCCCGCTGGGGAACCGCTCTGTTCGATGCCGTGTTTAAGGCGGATGACAAGGCGTATGAACTCTTCCGTAATTTCCGCGACGAGGAAGAAAAAGGCCGTTTGCTCACCATTGCTGCGGATCATCCGGCAGTGCTGTCGCTGCCTTGGGAGCTGCTTCGTTCATCCGGCGGTGTTTTTTTGTTCGGCGAGACCCCACGCATCTCCATCCGTCAACGTCTGCCCATGGCCGGGCAGGGACGCAGGCCCCATAAGCGCAAGTCCAAGCCGGTGCTGCGTTTGCTCTTCATTGTCAGTCGCCCGGAGGATGCCGGGTTTATCAATCCCCGCACTGATCCGCAGGCGGTGCTGGATGCTCTGGAGCAACAGGAACAGCGGCGGGTGGAGGTGGAATTTCTTCGTCCGGCCACTCTCACGGCACTTCAGGAACGTCTGCGTGATGAGGATCAGCCCGCTGTGGATATCATTCATTTTGATGGGCACGGGGTTTTTGACCGTAGCGGCGGTCTGGGCAAAGAGGCTGCAAAAACGTATATCCCGCAGTATATGAAAGAGCTGCTCCTTGAGGCTGAAAGCAAAGGAGAAACAACAGCGGCACCCAAGCACACCGGCTATCTGCTTTTTGAGGATGATCAGGGCAAGAAGGCGTTGGTGGAAGCCCGTATTCTGGGTGAGCTGTTCCACCGCCAGCGTATCGGCCTGGTCGTGCTGTCCGCCTGTCAGTCTGCGGCAATGGATGCGGAGGATGCCATGAGCAGCGTGGCGGCCTGGCTCACCCATGCCGGGATTCCCGGAGTGCTGGCCATGACGCACAAGGTCTTAGTCGCCACTGCCGGGCTGCTCTTTGCCCGCTTCTACAGCAGCCTGTTCCGAGGCGAGCCGGTGGGCAAGGCTCTGGATGATGCCCGTGCCGCCCTGTATTTCGATCCCAAGCGGGGTGAGCGGCGGCGCAGTGCTGGCGGCAATCAGAGCGTGACCTTGGAGCTGCACGACTGGTTCCTGCCCGCCCTGTATCAGACCGGCCCGAACCGTCCGCTGTTGAGCCGGGAGGACGGGAGCGAAGTTCCGGCACCGGATCGGAAGCATAACCTGCCCAAGATGCAGGAGTCCGGTTTCTTCGGCAGAACCCGCGAACTCTGGCGAATCGAGCGTGCCCTGACCGTTCAGGGAACTCGTCGTTTTTCCGTCACCGGCTTCGGCGGTCAGGGCAAGACCTACCTTGCTCTGGAGGCGGGATATTGGCTGCTGCGGACCGGGTTGTTCCAGCGGGTCTGTTTTGTCAGCTTTGCCGGTTTTCAAGGAATTGATCCGGTGGGCGTGACAATCAGCACCCTGGCGACCGTGCTGGATGAAAGCCTGCCTGATGCGGAGGCTGCTGAGGCAGCTCTGAAACGGATTCCGACGCTGTTGATTCTCGACAACTTGGAAACCCTGGCCGACGGGGCCGGTCTGCCTGAGCTGCTGACTGCGGCGACCCGCTGGTCTGAGGCCGGGGACAGCCGCGTCCTGCTTACCTCCCGCCAGCCGGATTTCAATCATCCTGATTATCGGACTGCGGGCACCTTCGAGCATCAATGCCTGCATCTGAAGGGGTTAGGGGAACAGGATGCCCTGGACTGGTTCGGCGAGCTGATGCGCCTGCCGCCGGAACCGAAATTCGGGATGCCGCAGCGCAGTGCCTTGGTCACCCTGTTTCAGCAGGTGGATTTTCATCCCCTGTCCATCGGTCTGTTGGCGCAGCAGCTCAAGGAACGCCGCCCGGCAGAATTGGGTGAGCGGCTGGAAGCCTTGCTGGAAGAACAGCCTGCTGATCGGGAAGACCGGACTCTGCTGGCCTCGCTGGAACTGTCCATTGAACGACTGCCGGAGCGGTGCCGGGAGTGGCTGCCGAGGTTGGGGGTGTTTGCGGGGGGATGCTTGGAAGCAGCGGTACGGGACATAACCGGCTTTGATGAGGCCCACTGGCAGGAGCTGCGCAACCATCTGCTTCAAGTCGGGCTTATGGAGGCGGAGCAGGTGCCGAATACAGGTAATACCTTCCTCCGTTTCCACCCGACCTTGTCCCCGGCCTTATGGCAGAAACTGAGTAAAGAGGAGCAGGTCGCGCTAATGGAATGCTATTGCCAAGCGTACCACCAGCTTTCCGGGGAGTTGTACCGCCTGGACAACACGAACCCATACGCTGCCCGTCTCCTTGCCCGCCGAGAAATGCTCAACTTGCTTTTTGCCGCACAAAATGCTTTAGATACCAAACATGTCGATGCAGTCACATTTGCTATTGTGGTCAACACGTTCTTAAATTATTTCGGCATGATCAATAAGGCAATTTTGCTTGATCGAAAAGCTGAACAACAGATTGGAGAACGTGGCTCAGATGCTTGGTTCATGGCACAATCCAATCAAGGAGAAAAATTGTTTGCTTCTGGTCAGCCAGAAAAAGCTGCTGAAGTCTTCAATGAGATTTTGCTCACATTAGGAGATGATCCGACATATAATCGGGCTATGATTCTAACGAAACTTGGACGTTGTTCAAGAGCAGCAGGCCATATTTATCTTGCAGAGGCTCAACTTCGTGTTGCGTTTAATGTGACAGACCAATTGAAACAGAACGAGCTGGTTAAAGGGCAACGAGCTTGGGTACATTGTGAACTGGCAGATGTCTTGACAACTCAGGGGCGATTTACCGAAGCCCGTGAGGAATATAAACAAAGCCGTAGATGGTACAAAGAGGTCGGTAATCTGCGAGGGCAGGTCATTGTAAAAATACAAGTTGGCACCTTGTCGTTACAGGAAAAATATATTGCTGAAGCGATACAGTGCTATGAACAGGCATTTGAACTGGCTCAAGACCTCCAGGAACCGGCCCTGAATGCCACCATTCAGCATCAGCTCGGCATAGCATTGCAAGACGATGAACAATGGTATCAAGCTGACGATCATTACAGGCAAGCTGCATACTTGTACGAACAACAGGGAAGTCTGGCCCTTGCAGCTCAAACCTGGAATCAGCTTGCTGTCGTGAATGCTCAAACAGGAAAATTACAAGCAGCCGAAGGATGGTGCCGAAAAGCCATAAAAGGAGGTAAACAGACTGGAGACCTTTTGGCTACCTCGCGAGCTAAAAGTAACCTTGCTGCTATACTGCATGAGCACCCTGACCGTCTTGCAGAAGCCCGCAAGCTTGCAGAAGAAGCTTTAGCTATTGACGAAAAAGTTGACCCTGCGGCAGCAGAGATATGGAAAATCTACACTCTCCTTGCTCAAACAGGCCCCTGACAGCCTTTCTGTAAAATGGACATAAGGCGCAATAACCCGACAGCCCTCAGGTTGGAGGCTCTCTCAGGCTCACGTTAATCAGCTTACCGTTACGTTGTATACCCAGAGCTGTTAAC